>NZNR01000094.1 GCA_002694955.1 Planctomycetaceae bacterium | reverse complement strand
CAAGTCCCTTTGCCAATTGTCGATCCAGCCGCGATGCGCGCCTTTGCGGAAGAGTCAGGTGGAATCAGTGATCTTCTCAAGACGGTTGCGGTTTTTTCGGCGAGCCAACTTTCTCAGGCCACAATTTTTGGGTTGGGCATAATGCCTTACATCTCTGCATCAATCATTTTTCAATTATTGGGTACAGTCTGGCCTCCTCTGGAGAGGCTTCAAAAGGAGGGTGAGTCTGGACGGAAGAAAATCAATGAGTATACGCGCTATGCGACTGTTGGCATTTGTCTGCTGCAGAGTTGGGCATATGTTGCATTTCTCTCAAATACTCGTATCGGTGAAGCATCTCTCATCCAGTCAAGTTTCCTCGTGGATGGAAGTTTGCCATTTTCGTGGCAGTTGGTTGCAGTTCTGACAATGACGGCAGGCACCGTGTTCCTTATGTGGCTTGGTGAGCAAATAGATGAATTTGGTATTGGGAATGGAATAAGTCTACTGATTATGGCTGGCATTCTTGCTGCTATGCCAAGTGCACTAGTGTCACTCGCCGGAGACACAAGTTGGGAACTTGGCGGGGGCGGTGGGAAGATGGGCATCGAGACAATACTCGTTTTGGCTGCTCTTTTTGTTGGCGTTGTTGCTGGCGTGGTCTTTATGACTCAGGGGCAACGGCGAATCCCGACTCAGAGTGCAAAGCATGTTCGTGGGAGGAGAGTGTATGGCGGCACACGTCAATATCTCCCGCTCCGTGTTAATCAAGCAGGAGTCATGCCGATTATCTTCGCAAGTTCACTACTACTGTTTCCACAAATGTTTTTTCAATATTTGAGCAGTGCGTACCCGGGTAATACAGTGCTGGCGGCACTTCATGATTCGTTTACGAGAGGCCAGTCGTACCTTTACAATATTTGTTATATCGCGCTCATCTACTTCTTTTGTTATTTCTGGACAGCGATCACATTTAATCCCAAAGAAATGGCAGACAACCTGAAAAACTTTGGTTCATTTATTCCTGGCTACCGACCGGGGAAGAGAACTGCCGACTACCTCGAGCGAGTGATGGAGCGAATCACCTACGTTGGAGCGGGATTTCTGGCGCTCGTTGCAGTCATTCCTACGATCGTGAGTGGAGCACTTGGTATCCCCGCTCAGATTGCCAGTTTTTATGGGGGCACCGGTTTGCTTATTGCGGTGAGCGTGGCATTCGATCTTGTTCAAAAAATTGACAGTCATCTTGTGATGCGGAACTATAGTGGTCTGCTCGAGAAGTCATAACCTGATTTGTCTGACCCCTGTATAGTTTTAATAGCGTCTTTTTGCCGTTTGAGCCGTTCATGTTGGCTCCATAACCCTCCAGTTTCATTCCATGGTCTTGTAGTCCTATGCGGATAATCCTGATTGGACCACCGGGGGCAGGGAAGGGCACGCAATGCGAGAGACTTATCGACTTTCTTCGAGTGCCTCACCTTTCAACAGGAGAGATGTTACGGGCCGCCATTGCACAGAAAACAGTGGAGGGGAAAGAAGCTTCCTCATACATGCAGGCCGGCCAATTGGTTCCTGATCAACTCGTACTTGGACTAGTGACCCGCCGGCTGAAGGAACAGGATTGTCGAGGAGGCTGTCTCCTCGACGGATTCCCGAGAACAATAAATCAGGCCGAAATGCTTGATGATCTACTTGAGCGACAGGCAATGAGCGTTGACGGTGTTATTGAGTTGGCAGTTCCTCAAGAAGAACTGGTTCGTCGCATGTTGGCCAGAAAACGTGAGGATGACAGCCCCGAGGTATTCGCTCGCCGTATCGAAAGTTTTGAGAGACAGACAGCCCCGTTACTGGAATATTATAAATTACAAGGGAAATTAAAGAGTGTGAACGGGTTGGGTTCTGCCGATGAGATCTTTGAACGGGTTCGGCAGTCAATTCGTGCATTTCGACGAGCAAAACGTTAGAACATTTAGACGTTCATGTGGCGAATTGAAATGATTCAGATGTACCCCGTATTGTTGAGAAGAGGTTTTGACAGAATTGTTACTGCCTCCAACAGGTCTTGGTGAAGAGGAAGAACTGTCGTGCTGAAGCTAAAATCGAGTAGAGAGATAGAAGCCATGCGAAAGGCTGGCCTTGTCGTTTGGGAAGCCCATCAAATCGCGAAACGTCTTGTTCGTCCAGGTATAACGACTGGAGAAATTGATCAGGCAGTAGAAACGTTCTTTAAGGAGCAAAATGTAGTGCCGCTGTTCAAGGGTGTTCCGGGACGAGTTCCTTTTCCGGCTGTGTGTTGCATATCGGTTAATGATGAAGTCGTACATGGAATTCCCGGTTCCAGAAAGTTGGTGGAGGGTGATATCATCAGCATTGATACTGGATGCAAGCTCAAGGGCTGGTGCGGTGATTCCGCCTTTACTCATGCCGTTGGTAAGGTAGACGACGACGTTCAAAAACTCTTGGACTGTACATCTGGTGTTCTGCAGTTGGCGATCAAACTGATGGGCTCACGAAGTCGTTGGGCTGATGTTGCATCTGAGATGGCGACCTTCGTTAGAGATTATGGGTTTGCTGTTGTCGAGAATTTCGTCGGTCATGGCATAGGCAAGAACATGCACGAAGATCCTCAGGTACCAAACTTTTGCTCATCATCATTTCGCCGTAAGCATGATTTTGAGCTGGAACCGGGGCTCGTGATAGCAGTTGAACCCATGGTGAACATGGGGACCAAAAAAGTACGAGCAATGCCAGATTTCTGGACTCAATCAACGGCTGATGGGAAGTACAGTGCCCATTTTGAGCACACAATTGCAATGACTGAGGATGGGCCCTGGGCTCTTACGGCGGACCCCCAGCCTGGAGAAGAAAAGGAAGTGACTGGTGTGGCAACTACCACGGAGGGGTAACTGATAGCTGCGCAAGTCGGTCATGTCTGCTCGGAATTGGCTCGATAGCCGAAAATTCGTGTGCCTACTTGTGAACCCCCGTTTGTCGTGGCATACTTCGAGGCTTCGATTTGTCCAGATTAACAGTCTTACTATTGCTGTGAGGTATGGCGTTCCCGCGTCATGATTTCAATGAAAGTGCGTGCCAGCGTTAAACGGATTTGCGATAAATGCAAGATTGTCCGCCGTCGCGGTGTAGTCTTCGTTTTATGCGAAAATCCGCGGCATAAACAGCGGCAGGGCTAGTATGACGGTTGCGGGTTTGCCCTTGTCTGGCGAATCGAGTGATTGAGTTAAATATTGAAGTGCGTGAGGCAGGTGACTGACCCAAAGCCACATACTAACTCCAAATGTTTTACTCAAAGTTTAAACATAAGATATTTGGCTCGTTCCTGAAAGCTTTCCTATGCCACGTTTGCTCGGTGTTGACATCCCTTCGGACAAAAAGACTGTCTACTCGCTCCAATACCTTTACGGTGTTGGACCCCGTGTGGCGAGAGAACTCTGTCGCAAAGCAGGTGTGAGTCCCGAAGCTCAGGCAAGAGAACTACATGAGGATGAGTTAGCCCGTATCGCTTCTCTTCTCGACAAGGATTATGTTGTTGAGGGGCAGTTGCGACGGCAAGTCGCTCAGGGAGTTTCTCGCTTAAAAGATATCGGCTGCTACCGTGGGCTTCGTCATAGACGCGGCTTGCCAGTTCGTGGTCAGCGTACTCGAACAAATGCAAGAACTCGTAAGGGGCCGAAGAAAACGGTTGCTGGCAAGAAGGGTGTAAAGGACCTGAAGTAATTGAAATACAACTGCTTAGTAGTACAAGTCAGGAACGAAACAAAAGCGAATAATAGAAAATACGAAAATCGATAAGAAGGGAAGTTGTAGGCCCGATCAAGTAAATCAGGCTGACTGAATAATGGCCAAGACAGCGAAAACAAAAAAGAAGAGTGTGTCGTCGGGAATTGCGTTTATCGACGCAACGTTTAATAACACGACAGTTACCATTACAGACCAGCGTGGCGATACGCTCTGTTGGGCGAGTGGCGGCACGTGCGGTTTTAAAGGAAGCCGAAAGGGCACCCCATTTGCTGGACAAATGGCAGCACAGCAGGCGGCTGAAAAAGCATCAAAGTTTGGCGTAAAGGACTTGGAAGTCCGCGTGAAAGGCCCTGGCAGTGGTCGCGAAAGTGCGATTACGGCTCTTCAAGCTGCTGGTATGAACGTCAAAAGTATTGAAGACATAACCCCATTGCCCCACAACGGGTGCCGCCCACCAAAGAAACGGCGTGTTTAGACGTGGATCCGACGTTGATGCTGGTGTCATTTTCAACTGTTGAGTTCCTGACAATATGATTTGAGAACAAAAGGTACCAAGGAGAACTACATGCATATCCGCTGGCGAGGCCTCGAATTACCAGGCTCTGTTGTCGCCGATACCGCGACGCTGACGAATACTTATGGCAAGTTTACGGCCGAACCATTCGAGAGAGGTTTTGGAACGACCGTTGGAAATAGTCTTCGACGTATTCTGCTGTCGAGCCTTGAAGGCAGTGCTGTAACCCAGATCAAACTTGGGGGAGCTCAGCATGAGTTTACGACTATAAAGGGCGTTCAGGAGGATGTTACAGACATTGTTCTCGCTGTAAAAAGTATGGTTGTGAAGAATCACAGTGATTCAACAAGGGTTGTTCATGTTGAAAAAAGCCTCAAGGGCCCGATCACGGCTGCTGATGTTCAGACTGACGAGTCCGTCGAAGTAGTAAACAAGGATCTTGTACTTGCAACTCTCACAGACGACGTCCCATTTGAGCTGGAAATGGTGATTGAAAATGGCCGTGGGTATGTACCGAGTAGTGAGCACAGTCCAGACGGTCATGAAATTGGTATTATTCCTGTCGATGCAGTCTTTAGTCCGGTGACTCGTGTGCGATACGAAGTTGAGGAGACACGCGTTGGCCAAAAAACGAATTACGACAAGTTGACGCTTGAAGTTTGGACTGATGGCACAATCACCCCTGAAATGGCGATTGTTGAGGCGGCTAAAATCCTTCGCAAGCATCTTAATCCGTTTGTTGGGTACACCTCTCCAGGTGCTTCGATACATGCAGCTGCAGGGGACACTTCCTCATCGAGTGAAGGCGTTCTTGACCTTGAAAAGCTTGAGCCAACCAGTGTCGATGAACCAATAAGTGTTTTGGATCTGAGCACGAGGGCAAAGAATTGCTGTGATGAGTTAGGGATTACTACGGTAGGCGAGTTGGCGGCCTCTTCAAAGGAAAAACTTGCAAGTTCCCATTTTGCAGGCGATGGCACCATTGATGAGATGGAAAAAGCCTTGGGAAAGAAGGGGCTGTCGTTTAGCCAACAATCGGCAGGAATGCATTCCTGAATTTTGTTTAGGCATATTTAAGAGATCGAATAGAAGAAAAGGTTGAACAATGCGTCATCGTCGCAAGGGTAGAGTGCTTGGTAGAAGTCCGTCTCACCAGCGGGCTATGCTTCGAAATCTGGCTGCATCCCTTGTTCTTACAGAACGAGAGTTTNAGCCAGGAGAGCCAGGTGCNCCAAAAGTGCCCGGACGGATCGTGACAACTGTCGCAAAAGCGAAGGAAGTCCGTCCGTTGGTCGAACGATGCATCACAATTGCAAAGCGAGGGTTGCTGGCGGAGCAAGCAGCGGACGCATTTGCATCGTCTTCTGAAAGAGATACGTCGGAATGGAAGAAGTGGCGGCAGAGCGAGCAATGGCAAAAGTGGGCTCAGGCTATGGCGCCAGCGGTCACTGCTCGACGTCGGGTATTAAGACTTCTTGGTGATAAACAAGCAACTCGAATTCTTTTTAGTGAGGTAGCGCCCCGCTTTGCAAATCGTCCGGGTGGGTATACCCGAATTCTCAAACTGGCGATGCCTCGCCTTGGTGACGCGGGCCCCCGGGCAATACTTGAGTTTGTGACCGAATCTGTCTCGGCTGCACCAGTTGCTCCAGAACTGGAACCAGCTAATTCGTAACAGNCNTGCGCTCGGATAGGTAACTGCTGCAAGCAGTNACCCAGTTTCCTACGTGGNCGATTTNCTTGACTCTTGGATGCTGGGNGGAGAATATACATTATTCTGTTGGGCGATTGTTTAGTATGGCNGCGAAGGTTCCGGGAAATNATGCGGAATTACCCAGGGAAATATCTTGCCTTCAGGAGTTGGGTTATGGTGAGGCTCGCTCTGGTTTCAATGGCTCTGTGTTTATTTTTACGCCGCGATGCGTTTCTCTATGCTGAGAACGTCTCAGTTATTCCTCAGGTTGCGTTTATTGACAGCCAGATTGAGTCAGCTTGGGCAGACGCGAATATTCAGCCCNCGGAGGAAGCCGTGGATCTCGAATGGTGCAGACGGGTTTATCTGGACCTCGTTGGGAGAATTCCAACTGTTGATGANGTGTTGGAGTACAAAAATGCCAGCAGCCGCAACAAGAGATCAGTGCTCGTCGATCGTCTTCTGGGTGAAGGATACNCAAAGGAATATGCGAAGCATTGGGCAAATGTGTGGACGACAATACTTGTTGGCCGAGACACTGATAATCGGATGGTTGACCGAGATGGTTTGCGGAAATATTTGCAGGCCTCGTGGGAAGCAAACATTCCTTATGATCAATTTGTTGAAGAGTTGCTTACTGCAACTGGAGAAAATGCTACGAGGGAAGGAGCGACTTCATTTAACGGGGCTACAAATTTCCTTAGTGGAAAACTTGCAGATGGCGGCTTGCAGGCAACGGCNAAAACCGCACAGATCTTCTTGGGGATGCAAGTGCAATGTACTCAATGCCATAACCATCCATTTAATAGTGGAGTGAAGCAGAATCAGTTTTGGGAATTGAATGCATTTTTCAGGCAGGCCCGAGCTCTGCGGAGATTCGACGGAGGACGCCAAGTTGCTTGGATTGAACTAGTTGATGAGGACTTTGCTGGTCAGGGAGGTGATCCAGACGAAGCAGAGATTTTTTATGAACTGAGAAACGGTTTAGTCAAAGTTGCCTATCCTGTTTTTGTCGATGGGACGGAGATCCCACGCAGTGGGCTTTTGCCCGGGGTGCTTGATGATGGAACGACATATGGCGTGAATCGTCGTAGGGAATTGGCTTCTTTAATTCAATCAAACCCATTGTTTCCCAAGGCAGTGGTGAATCGTCTGTGGGCCTATTTTTTGGGCTATGGGTTCACTACGCCAATAGATGATTTTGGGTCCCATAATCTGCCAACGCATCCAGCGTTGCTTGATGGACTTGCTCAACGGTTTGCAGACTATAGTTATGACCTGAAGTCACTAATGCGTTGGATCGTCTTGTCTAAACCATATGGTCTGACCAGTCGTATGAAGGCAGAAAGCACAAAGGATGCGCCAGATTCTGGTGAACAGCCACACTTTAGTCGCTTTTATGTCAGACAAATGCAGCCAGAGCAACTCTATAATTCATTGTTGGTAGCGACTAAAGCAGACCGTAGCGGGTCTGCAGAACGTCAAGATCGCTGGTTGTCGCAGTTCATAATTGCCTTTGGTACAGATGAGGGTGATTCAAGCACGACGTTTAATGGGACGATTCCTCAGATACTCATGCTATTTAATGGTGATCTGATCGAGGCAGCTACGTCACTTGATCAAGATGGATTTCTTGACCAAATAGTGGCTGCGAACAGAACGAATCGAGATAAGATAAACGCCCTTTATCTGGCAGCTCTTGCTAGGTGGCCATCGATGAGTGAATTACGATATGCAAATCACTTGTTGCTTGCTCGTAAGGGCGAAGTCAGAGAGGCGTTGCAGGATGTATGGTGGGCCCTGCTCAACTCAAACGAGTTTATTTTAAATCACTAGTGAGGGACGGTGGTCTATGGATAGGGGAAGTTATCAGTCTCTAGCATATTGGCGAAGAAGTCGGAGGCATTTCCTTTCACATCTTGGTGGATTAGCGGCGTTATCGACTCCCTTGGCATCGTTTACCAATTCGTTACGTGCGAATGCTGAGGAGCTCAGAAAGCAGCATAAATCTGCGATTCTCCTGTGGATGGGCGGAGGTCCAAGCACAATGGATATCTGGGACCTCAAGCCAGGTCAAGCAACAGGAGGTCCCTTTAAGCAGATTGCGACATCTGTTGACGGCATAGCGATCAGTGAACACATGCCTATGACAGCAAAGCAAATGCATCATCTTGCAATCGTTCGTTCGATGAGTACTCGTGAGGCTGATCATCAACGAGGGCGTTACTATATGCATACTGGGTTTGTTCCAAATCCAAATGTAGAGCATCCTAGTTACGGCTCCCTGATAGCACATGAATTGGCAACGGCAGTTCCATCCCTAGAAATACCACCTTTTGTTTCAGTTGGCGGAGGTAGTGTCGGCCCTGGCTTTCTCGGTACAACCTGGGCCCCGTTTGTTGTCAGCCCACAAGGAGATGTCAAGAATCTCGAGTCAGAAGTGTCCAAAGAGCGTCTTGCCAGTAGGCTTCAGATGCTCGCTGCTATTGAGAATCGATTCATAAAGGAACGAAGAGGCAACTTGCCGTTAGATCATCGTGAAATTGTTGGTAAGTCGGTCCAACTCATGTCAAGTAGTCAGCTTGCTGCCTTCAAAGTATCAGAAGAACCTGCATCCGTGCGGGAGAGATACGGAGAGACGAATTTCGGGCGGGGTTGCTTGATGGCGCGTCGTTTGGTGGAAGTTGGTGTGCCTTTTGTTGAAGTCAACCTTGGAGGCTGGGACAATCACAGCAATATTTTCGGAACACTTGCTGACCAGAGATTGCCAAATCTTGATAGAGCCATGAGTGCGCTAATTGCTGACCTTGCTGATCGCGGTATTTTAGATACGACGGCCGTAATTTGGATGGGTGAATTCGGG
>NZNR01000093.1 GCA_002694955.1 Planctomycetaceae bacterium | reverse complement strand
CGTTGGGTAAAAAATAGCCAAACCGGCCAAGAGTTAGGCTGCAACTGGATCTTTGCTGGTAGTAGCTTTTGGAAAAACCCGAAAACTGGCATTGAGTACTATCAAGCAGATGGCGGTGACCTTGTATGTGTCTCGAACTTTCCAGCCGCAACACTCGACATACCGATAACCAGTTCTCAAGCAAACGATGCACTGCTTTTTGAGGCATTTACGGGCCGGGTGCCGGAAAGGGGGACACCCGTCGAACTTATATTCTCACATGCAGATCAGGACTCGACCGATCAAGGAAAGTAGGGATACATTTGCCTAGGAGCGAATCCGGCAATGTTCAATAATTTCTTCAGCCGTCGCAATATAACCCGTGTAAAAAGGTCCAAATTCCGCGTAACGAGCGCTCGCCTCATCAAATCTCATCGTGTAGACGATTTCTTTAAGGAACTCTGGACGGCGTGCCCAAAGAGTAACTCCCCATTCCCAGTCATCGAGGCCTACTGAGACTGTAATGAGTTGGGAAACTCGACCACCAAATTTCATTCCGCTCGCACCGTGTTCCGCCATGAGTCGGCTGCGTTCTGAGAAAGGAAGAGTAAACCAGTTCTCACCAACTTTCCTCTTCTTGTTCATTGGGTAAAAGCACGCACATGGCCAAGGAGGAAAATCGGGCTCGAGTCGTGCCTTTTGCATTGCAGGCTCTCTGGCTGCATACCCCTTTACTCTGGCTTTGTAGCTAGCACTGTCAGGATCCTCTCCTTGCTTCACAAGTTTTGCTGCAAACTGCTCAGCAGTAGGTAGATACTCACTCACCTCGGTGAGCCCCACAAAAGAATAAGTTGACTCAAGAGCAATCCCAAGCGGACCTGCCAGAAGACGTTGATGGATGCCATCCACAACATGAGGTGACGGATCGAGTGCCATCACTGCAAAGTCAGCTTTATGTCCCGGGACAATCCATTTCTGAAGTCTTGTTGGACTCAATTCCGACGTTTCATTCAGTGCTTCTGTAAAATCCGCCAAGCCCTTCGATTGCTCGGCGTCTGTTAACTGGGCCAATTTGGATCGGTCAAATCGATAGAAAGAATGGGTACAGTGCCAACCAACTGTCGGTTCAACCGAAACCGAATCNTCCATGGATGACTCNCTCCCTGGATGACTACTCGCGGGCCGGTTATTTCCTTCTTTTGCTGCTGTTTTGTCACTCATTGCTGTTTCTCTGGAGAATGTCGAGGCTCAATGACGTGACGTTTTGAGCCGTGGGACTGGTAATGAAATCCTCCATGTTCACGTACGTGCCGTCTACCCGTTAAGATATCCATGCGGAAAAACGTTGTTCCTCGGATTCCACTCACTTTCATACCCTAGCCAAACATCCCTACTGAAGGAGTCTTTACCATGGGCCAGGCAATCGTCGATCCACAGGAGTTNCGACGCTTTGCGTCNCGGCTGCGTCACTTTAGTACAGAAGTCCACTCGCAGATGCAAACAGTTCAACGACAACTCCAGGCACTCTCAGCAACTTGGCGTGACCAGGAACACCAAAAGTTCGCCGAAGAGTTTGAACAACAACTTACTACTTTCGGTCGATTCGTAGAATCAACAGGAGAATATGTGCCGTATCTGATTCGAAAGGCAGAACGCGTCGAGGAATACCAGAACCAGAGATAAGAAGTAGCCACCAACCCATCGGTCCACATGTCAACACAAGCCGACATAAAGTCAATCGATACGCTCAGTTTCGTAAAGCTTGCGTTGGTAACGTATGCGCATGACTCAGGCCAGGCACTTGCTGAAATTGAAGTAGAGGGTCAACGTGGAATAGACTGGATCACAGTTGACCGGGCTGCATTTTGGAAAGCAGAGATGAGACGCGCTGCTGATGGTGTTAATCAGGCCATAAAGGATCTTGAACACTGCCGAACATACAAGAAGGTTGGTGATAACACACCGGCATGTGCTGAAGAGAAAAAAAATCTTGAAAAAGCCAGAAAAAAACTGCAACGAGCAGAAGAGAAATACGAACTCGTGAANCGTTGGACTCCAGTAGTTCTTCAACAATTTAGAGAAACGTGCATCAGGCTTGTTCGNTTTCGTGAAATCATCGACGTTGACTGCCCGCGTGCTATTGCTCGTATTGANCAAATGCTTACAGCACTCGAAAATTATCAGACAGTCGTGAGCCCCAGTGGGACCAATGCTTCAGGCACAAACTCATCCGCCGAGTCAGTAACGCGTCAAATAGATGATGACGACGAGAAAGACAAACCAGAAGAGAACACCAACTCATGAAGACATGCGATTTATCCAGCGGAGCAGCAAAATTGGCGTTGGCTTTAAAACAGCTCGGTATTAAGTGGGAAGTNACTACNGAAACATGGGACGATGCAACAGCCCGTCGATTTCATGAAGAGTTTATTGTCCCNCTTAAACCTGACGTCAAACAAACCTTAGAAGCGGTGGGCAGACTTGCTGAAGTGCTTGATCGTGCAGGGCGAGACGTGAGCGATGATGTCGTTTATTAACATCTGCAATCATTTGCAACCTACCATCCCAACCTGACCTAATAATCCTCTATTTATCCATGCCTACTCCCGACATAAAAAAGCCCACGCAACAAATGGATGAACAGTCCTGTTACAACCGAGATCTTTTGCGAGAACAGATCTCCACACTTCGTAAAGAAGCCTCTCATCGGGAAAAAAATGAAAAAGTAATAGAAAAAAAATTNCAGGAGGACATGACTCAGTTAAAGGATGAAACAGCTTTAAAGATTCAGACGATCGAAGAACGCTGCACTGCCCAGATTGTTTCACTCAACGCCGACTTCGAGAAGGATAAAAAACGTCTCGAAGGGCAAGTCGAGACCCAACAAGCAACACTCGACAAGCAAAAGAAAGAACGTGAATCGCAAATCCTCCGTGAATGGGAGGAGGCTGAAAAAGAGAAAACTGATGACCTTGAATTTGAGACGCTTTCTGCAGGAGAGTCTCTCAAGCAACAGAAGGAAGATGCTGAACGAAAGACTTCTCTTTTAATTGAATCACTTGACCAGACCATTGACCAACTTGACAACGACCTGAAGAAGCTAAAGGAGAAATTTACAAAATGGCGAGTTCCATCAGCGTCTTCTGTAGTTGCCGCGGATTCAGAAGCTGATCCCGATGATCAAGCGGCTGCGAATTCTTCCGATGCCGCATTAGACAGCCCTTCTCTGCCGGAGGGAAAAGAACTGATTGAATATCTCAAAACGCTTATCAAAGAAATCCAAGAAGACACAAAGGCGATGCTGGCTCTACCAAGCGTCCGATGGGGATTTTCAGATGCCGTCACAGCGTCGATCGTCATTATGCCATTTCTACTTGCCTGCGCTGTCATCGCAGCCATCGCAATACCTCTCAAGGTGAGCGAATCAGAGCTTCCAACATTCCTCATTGCAGGAACAACGGGAATAGTGACTCTCGTCGCTGCGCTTGGCGGAGGCTTCTTATGGCAGTCTCGCCAAAAGAAAAAAGCGAGAAGAGAACTTGAAGATCGAGTGGTTCAATCTGCACAGAAAAGACACCTCCTGACACGTTGCCATGCAAACTGCCTAGATGTAATTGCAGAAAAATTGGAACGAGACAAACGCCGCCTCGACAAACGACACGAACGTGACATGGAGAAGAAGCAAGGTGGACATGCCGCCGGATCTGCCTCCGCCGGATCAAAAAAAGAAGTGGCAATGGCATCACTGCAAGAGAAATATGATGCTGGTTGCAAGGCAATTCAAGACAAAAGAGCTCGTGGCCTTGCGGTTCTTGATGAAACGTATCCACCAAAAATAAATGCTATTGAGGCAAAAGGGCGTGAAAAAATTGGGGCTATAAAAGCCGACAGTGAAGACAAACAAAACGCACTCACAGAAAAAAAAGAAAAACAGTGGCAAGAGATGGCGGCTCGATGGAAATCAACTCGAGAACAGACAGATCTTGTTTTCTCCAATGCAAATGCGACAGACTCTCAGGCCTTTCCTAACTGGCGGGCTTTATCAGATGGTTCCGTCCCGCTGCCTGAGGTCACGCCTCCTGGCATACGGTTCGGACATCTTGATTTATCGATGAAAGATATTGATGGGGGGTTGTCTCAGATTGCTTCACTCAACAGTTTTGGTCCAAGTGAATGGCAGCAGCCGGCTTTTATTCCCTGTCCTGATCAGACAGCCTTGTTAATNAAAACAACNCCGGAAGAAAAAGAGGCTGCATCAAGCCTTCTCCAGGCTGTAATGCTCCGAATAGCTTCCGGTCTTCCACCTGGACAAAGNCGTTTCACAATTATCGATCCACTTGGGCTTGGCAAGCAGTTTGCCGGATTCATGCATCTTGCCGACCACGATGAATTACTCGTGTCGAGTCGCATCTGGACAGAGCCTGGACAGATCGACAAGCAACTTGAATTGATCACNGAACAAATGGAAATGGTGATTCAAAAGTATTTGCGAAACGAATACCGGACAATCGGAGAATACAATGCTGAAGCNGAGGTTCCAGAGCCATACCGATTTGTTGCAATTGCTAATTTCCCAGCAAACTTCACCGAGACTGCTGCCCGCAGATTAGCCAGTATCGCAACTTCAGNAGCTCGTTGTGGTGTTTTTCCCATTCTTTCAGTGGATACAACACAAACATTGCCGTCTGGTTTTACGCTTAGTGATATTGAATCAAATACAACAACCCTCACATTACAAAATGGCACGTTTACCTGGGATGATACAGAATTTTCAAAGTGGCCCCTCCAGCCAGAGACATCGCCCGAGGACAAAGTTTTCACTCAGATCATCAATCGGGTCGGTCAGGCGGCTGTAGCAGCGAAGCGAGTAGAAGTACCGTTTGACCGAGTCGCTCCTCCTGAAGACAAATGGTGGACAGGTGACACGTCAAAAGAAATCAATGTACCNCTAGGCCCGGCGGGNGCAAAAAAAACCCAATCAATGCGTCTTGGAAAGGGGACAAGCCAACACGTGCTGATTGCTGGCAAGACGGGATCTGGCAAGTCGACAATGATGCACGCATTAATTACCAATCTTGCACTCAACTACAGCCCCAACGAGATTCAGTTCTATCTCATCGACTTTAAAAAAGGTGTCGAATTCAAACTGTACGACCACTACAAACTACCCCACGCCCGTGTCATCGCAATCGAAAGTGAACGTGAATTCGGACTATCAGTTCTCGAGCAGCTTGATCGCGAGTTGAAAAGACGAGGTGATCTTTTCCGAGATTTATCTGTCCAAGATCTGGCCGGTTACCGAGCAAGTGGGCATCCAGAGCCAATGCCACGCGTCATGCTCATTATCGATGAGTTTCAGGAATTATTTGTTGAAGATGACAAACTGGCGCAGGATTGCTCCCTAGTCCTGGACCGTCTTGTTCGACAGGGTCGAGCGTTCGGTATGCATGTACTTCTTGGGTCCCAAACACTGGGCGGTTCATACAGCCTTCCGCGAGCAACGATGGGTCAGATGGCTGTTCGCGTGGCACTTCAGTGCAACGAAGCAGACAGCAGTCTTATTTTAAGTGAGGATAACACTGCTGCGCGGCTCCTGACACGTCCTGGTGAAGCAATCTACAACGATGCAAACGGCATGGTTGAGGGCAATCACCCGTTTCAGGTGGTCTGGCTTGGTGAAGAGAGACGTGAAAAATATCTTGGAAAGCTCAGGTCACTTGCGGACTCAAGAAAAGACATTCCGGAATTACCTCGGCTTGTCTTTGATGGGAATGATGCTGCTGACCCAGATGCTAATATACTTCTACGAGAACTCATCGACGCTGCAACAATTGACGGCAAACCGCCAGTAGCACCGATGGCCTGGCTTGGTGATGCGATTGCAATCAAGGACCCAACAGTCGCAGCATTTCGTCGGCAGGGAGGTACGAATCTACTCATTGTTGGACAACGGGAGGATCTCGCTACCAGCATTTTATCGATGGCTACAGTAAGCCTTGCAGCAGGAAGCGACCCTTACCCGGGCGGTGCTGTCGGAAAGCCAAGTCGTTTTGTTCTTTTTGAGCCGGCTATTGCCGAAGAGCACCCCGAAACCATGCTCAGTAAGCTGACCGAGTTTCTGCCTCATGAAATCGAAGTCGTGAGCCGTCTTGGAGTTGCCGATGCNTTTGGCGATCTGGCTGCCGAAGTTCAACGNAGGCTTGACGAACAGATTCTGGACGCCGAATCAGTTTTTGTCATAATTCGTGACCTTGCTCGGTTCCGCGAAATTAGACGTAACGAAAACGACTTTGGCTTCTCAATGTCGGGTGAGCAGGAGGCAAGCCCCGCCCAACAGCTTGTCACCATCCTCAAGGATGGCCCAACCGTTGGCATCCACGCCGTGGTCTGGTGTGATTCACTCACTAACCTTCAACGTACATTTGAACGAGGCACCCTCAAAGAGTTTGAACTTCGAGTTCTTTTCCAGATGAGTGGCACTGACTCAAGTCAGCTTGTAGAAAATCCAGCTGCAGGGAGACTTGGCCAACAGCGTGCACTTTTTGTCCAAGAAGAAACAGGCACACTGGAAAAGTTTCGACCTTATCAATTCCCTTCGAATGAATGGTTGGCAGATCTTTCCGAACGTTTGCGGGCTCGACCCCAAGGAACTCCTACCGAACGACCTCGACCAAAACCAGCACCATCCGACAAACAACAAGGAAATGATGACGGCAGCTTTTCACTCAAGCACGGGTTCGGTGACGACGAATTCAATTTCGCCAAAATGCTTGACGACCCTCCTGAAAAAGATATTCAGGACGACGATTCAAACACCCCGGAATCCGATGGCACGTAACATCCGTCAAAACATAAGACTCTTCGGTTCGTCTGGGCCATGGACTCCACACCTCAAACATCATTGAGCACTCGACCAGATAGCATCGCAATCCATTTCACTGGTGACACGGCCATTGAGTGCTCATTGCCTGGCGAACAGCGGAAGGGACTTCCGGAGCGTTTACGGATGCTCTCGGCTATGGCAGATACCATTCGAACATCATCAATTTCTGGAATTCTCGATGTTGTTGTCTCACCTAACCGTGTCACAGTCGTGTATGACCCTCTCCTCATTGATTGTCTCGCTACTCTGGAAGCAAGCATATATGCTGCGGCCTCACAGCCAAACGCTCCATTGAGTGAAGCTAGCAGGCTTCATACCGTACCGGTTCAGTATGGGAAAGATGCTGGCCCTGATTTTGACGCAGTCTGCCGCTCTCATGCTATTGATACAAAAACACTCATCCAGTTGCATACAGAACCAGAATACCTAGTGACAGCAATCGGCTTTGTTCCCGGTTTCCCAT
>NZNR01000092.1 GCA_002694955.1 Planctomycetaceae bacterium | reverse complement strand
AATGAAATCACCTTTGTCGAAGCAGCACAGGGGTTTGCGCGACGGATGCTGACAGAAGGTGGATCGGGGGCAGCAGATCGGATTCGCTTTGGCTTCCAATTAGCATTAGGACGAAAGCCAACGAAACACGAGTTACAAACACTTGAAAAGGGCCTTGCTGCCGATCGGAAGTTTTTTCATTCCGATACGCATGCAGCAGAGAAGCTCTCCAAGGTCGGTGTTGTTCCTCCGCCAAAAGATGTGCCTCTGCCTGATTACGCCGCCTATACGCTTGTCGCGAATGTGCTTTTGAACCTTGATGAATTCATAATGCGAGAATAAGACGTGAATACAGACCATTCAATTCAGATGCAGGATCAAATCAATCGCAGGGTCTTCCTTGGAGGTTCAGGTGGGGGGCTTGGTTTTGCAGCACTCGCATCGTTGATGAAGCCGGTGATCGCTTCAGATGCAACAGTTGCAAACGCACGGTTCGCTCCACATTTTCCACCAAAGGCGAAGCGGATCATCTATCTGTTTCAGTCGGGTGCACCCTCACAGATGGACCTATTCGATCCAAAACCTCAGATGGAAAAGTATCGAGGTGAGGATCTGCCGGATTCAATCAGGAAGGGCCAGCGGCTCACGACAATGACGAGTGGACAGAAGAGTTTTCCGGTTGCGCCATCGATGTTTTCATTCGCTCAACATGGTCAGAGCGGCATGTGGTTTAGCGAGCTCGTCCCAAACATGGCCCGCCATGCAGATCGGTGGTGCATGATTCGCTCAATGCACACCGAGCAGATTAATCATGATCCGGCGATTACATTTTTTCAAACAGGTCATCAGTTGGCCGGTCGCCCAAGTATTGGATCTTGGTTGAGTTATGGTCTTGGCAGTGATAACGCAGATCTACCTGCGTACATTGTGCTGACTAGCTATGGTTCGGGTCGTCCCAATGACCAGCCCCTCTATGATCGATTGTGGGGGGCGGGATTCCTGCCAAATCAGCATCAAGGGGTTCGCTTTCGCAACACAGGTGCCCCAGTTCTTTATCTTGCTGATCCACCTGGTGTGAGTCGTGACCTACGGCGAGCAACACTTGACCGTATTGCTGCCATCAATGCTTCACGGGCGGCAATTATTGGTGATCCCGATATTGCAGCGCGTACGAGCCAGTATGAAATGGCCTTTCGTATGCAGGCAAGCGTGCCGGAGATAGCAGATTTTTCTGATGAGCCGAAGCATGTGTTGGAGTCGTACGGACCAGACGTATATCGCCATGGAAGCTACGCTTATAACTGCTTGCTTGCTCGGAGGCTGTCAGAGCGTGGTGTGCGGTTTGTGCAGTGCTTTCATATGGGTTGGGATCATCACGGAGGACTACCAAAGGCAATCCGGGGTCAAGTGAAGGATACGGATCAGGCAACAGGAGCTTTGCTGGACGATCTTGATCAACGTGGACTCCTTGACGAGACGCTGATCGTCTGGGGTGGTGAATTTGGGCGTACCATCTATTCACAGGGCAATCTGACAGAAACGAATTATGGTCGTGACCATCATCCGCGGTGTTTCACCACACTCATGGCTGGTGCAGGTATACGGGGTGGCCTGACGTGGGGTACAACGGATGACTACTCTTACAACATCGTGACACCTGAGCAAAAGGTGCATGTACATGATCTCAACGCCACGATCCTTCACCTCATGGGTATTGATCATCTGCGGCTCACCTTTCCCTATCAGGGACGGGATTTTCGGCTGACTGATGTTCATGGAGAAGTCGTCCACGGTGTACTCAGCTGACATTTACGGACTATCCAATGGACAGAGGCAGGCTCTGTTTGGACAAACCACGAAAGGAACCATGGAAGTTCAAGAGAAGAGCTTCGTTGCTACTTAAATTCCGATAAAAATCAAAATAATTAATACCGATGTTTTTTCGTGTGAGCTATTTTTTTTTCACTCGTCGTTTTTTTAAGATTTTCTTTTTTGTTTTCTTTCTTACCTTCTTTTTTGTTTTCTCTTGTTTTCCTTCTGACTCTGTAGCCGCTGGTTCTTCATCACTTTCTTGGTGCCCTCGCTGCGACACAATGATCACGTTTTCCCCGAGATTCAGTTCCTCAGGCTCATCAATAGGTTGGCCGGACTCGTCTAATTTTACGTCTGCTTCAGCAGTTTTCTTTTTGGCAACTCGTAGAAGTTCCTCGTAGATTTTGTCTCGATTCCCACCATTGATCGTTGCAACAGCTGTGGCGACTTCGCCCAAGTAGCGAAGGAAAATTGTTCGTCGCTGGCCTTCCTGTGCAACTTTAAGGCGTCGTCTGAGATACATGCCGAGCTTTCGTCCGACTGCTTGGAGGGCCAGCCGCACTTCTTTCTGGATCTCAGGGTAAGAAGCAACGGCCTCTTTTGATTCACTGGTAAATGGCACCCACACACTTGCCATGTGGACCATGACAGTAATTGGAGCACTAGGAAGACTTCCACGAGACTGTGAGAGCCCATACGATCTCCAGTTTGTTGAAAGAATAGTTTGTGTTATTGCACAGGCTGCGTGTTGGAATTGAAGTGGGACACGATTGGCAAAGCGAAGCACATTCATACTCTGACCCTCATCGAGATTGACGTGCTTCATCGCTTCATGAAGATCTCGCAAGGCAGCTTTTTTCAGCTNGGATGGCGATTGTCGAGGTGTCAGCTTTGCCTCGGTCAAAATTTTGTCAGCCGCTTCTGTTCCTACGCCNCCAAATGTAGTTGCCAGGAATTGACGAAGGCTTCGTGCNTCACTTTCCGCTGCAAGTTCGGTAAGTGCTTCAAGCGAGACTTTTCGTGCAGCGGCAGCACCTCCGTACGCTAGAGCAGCTTCGATAACAAAAGGATTTCCTCGATAGACTCCCGGTGGTCGTGTTGCAGCAGTAAAGAATTCTCCCGGCACAACCTGATGAAGCCCAGCCAAAAGCCTCTGCTCACCAATAGGCACAACGCAATCTGTAGAGGGTGGAGGAATTCGAGTTGACTGAATTGCCGCGTAGAGAGCATCTGCCTCACCGCGTCCCAACTTTCCTGTNTTGACTCGGGTTGAGAGATCCGCCGCGTTACAAAGTTTTCGAGCGGTGGTGGGTGATACNCGCGAGAAACTTTGGTTGAGAAATTGAGATAATGTCATTTTTGGCTGCTCTTGAAGCAGCGTGACAAGGCGGCCAAGTTCTACCCCATATGGATGAGGTTTAATCTCTTTAGGCTCCGGGGGAAGTTCGTGGTTTGCTCGTTCGAGCAAACGCTCATTNCCATCTGGCCCTTGGAAATGAATACGTGTATGAGGGTTGGCGATTGCCGTTTGCTCCAAGTATTCCTCAACACTGCCACGACCGCGTTGGAATTTTGCCTCCATCTCGATGGTGACACGGGTGCCATGTTCGGTGTCCTCATCGAGGTCGTTTTTTGCGACCCATTCAATTCCACGCTTGTGCATCATGGTATCACCAGCCTTGCCGGGTGGAATGTCAACACCGGCACCTCGACCATTTAGAATTTCAGGTTGGTTTGTTTTTGTGTCGATCCGTAGTTCGTAATAGTGAGCAGGATCCTTACGAGAAGTCTTTGAAATAATCTTTACCGGTTTGCCTGTTGTAAGTACGCCATACATTCCAGCAGCNGAAATTCCAATACCCTGTTGTCCCCTACTCATCCTTAAACGATGGAACTTTGATCCATACAAAAGCTTTCCAAAAATGAGAGGTATCTGCTTTCGAACGATACCGGGTCCGTTGTCTTGCACGCTAACAGAAAACCGTCTGCCAGTTTCGCCAGTCTGATCAATACGGACCCAAATCTCAGGAAGAATGCCAGCTTCTTCACATGCATCGAGTGAGTTATCAACAGCTTCCTTNACACTTGTTAGGAGTGCTTTTCTTGGAGAGTCAAAGCCGAGTAGGTGCCGGTTCTTTGCAAAGAACTCACTTACTGAAATATCTCGTTGTCCGGTAGCAAGTTTCTGGGCACTGGCTCGCCGCTTTGTTCGTGGTTTTTTGTTCTCTGCTGCCGAGGTCGAACTTTCCGGAGTTGTGCTGCGAGAAGCCGAGCGTGCTTTGTTTTTTTTCTTTTTCCTGGTTCTTGTTGAAGAAGCGGCCATTGTTCTACAGATTTTTAGGATTTGACTGGCATAAAGTCCGGATTTCGGTGGTCCGGGTAAGTGAGGCAAAGTGTAGTGATATTTCCCGGTGAAAATCCAACCGTACCGATAGGNCTGCCGGGGCAGACTTTATCCGTGGGGTTATTGGAATGGCTTCGCAGGTGTCGCCGTGATCCTATCAGGCTGGGTATGCCGAACTCTTTGCAGGGGAACTTCCTTCCCAAAAGGGATCGTGATGGATCATGGGTAAGGGCCATGGAGGGCCGTCCTGTGGTTTCTGAGGGTCCGGCTCTCGGGCGTGAGAGGACTTTTGCAGGCAATCAAACTGACGAAATGAGAGCTTCCCATGGAGAAAAGACAATGAGCGCTCAACGAACTCGATTCGCGATGATCATGCTGCTGAGTGCTGTCACCACTGCAGGATTATTTTCACAGACCGTTCAAGCAAATCCAATAAATGGTGGTGTCGAGGCTCCGGTACCAGATGTGTTCTCAAACTACTATTATCCACCGATTCCTCCGGGGCCATATCCTGGTGTAGGAGCCCAACTCTACGTGTCTCCACAACCGGTGCCGGCTCGTGTTGGCCATACATGGGTTACATATCCACCGTTTATGCCCCACGAGTTTCTCTATCAACATCGACGACGGTACGTACGCTGTTCCGGAGCCATGGGCATGCGAAATGTTACCAATGCCTATTGGTGGTAAAGAGCATATTCAGAAGTGTAATTTGTATTTACTAGCGAAAGAAACTAACTGATGAAGACCTCCCATATTTTACTGCTTAGCCGTGTGGTAGTGGCAGCTATTATCACGGTCACTTTTTTGCAGGCCGTTGAGGCTGGAGGCCACCGCGCGACTGAGAAACGATATTTTCTAAGAGGTCGAAATAAAAGTTGGCATAGTGGTTGGTATAATCCAGACGTAGGGCGGCCTGTTCCATTAGTCGTACCACCGACAGCAGAGTTTGTAAGTGAATACAGTTGGGGTGTGCCCAGTTCCCGTGTGATGCCCCTCTATCAGCAGTTCCGCAAACCATATCCGGGGGCTGCTTACGTGCCCGGATCACGACCACTTATGCCTACACCTCAACACCCGAGCGATACCGTGCAATTTGGTGTGCACGCTATTCGTGGTCCATGGGGCAGTTACTAATCCGATTGGCTGCGTTTTTAGCTGATGGCTTCCCAGATAGTATTTTCATTGTCACTTTTTTGAGTGTTGTGAATCTGTGCTATAGAGTTTCCGCTCGTCGAGGTATTGGATGCATTCTTGCGGGACAATGTCACCACGGGATTTGATAAATCGCATGTGATTTGGCCGAAAAAACACCTTTATTTCCGTTTTGCCATTCACCAGAAGTAAGACGCGGTGGTCGCAGGATATTATTATGTAGATAGACGAACCGTTATAAGTGCCTTTGTATGTGGATGAACGACGTGAAGTTTCTTGGTAGTCAACTTCTTTATCGCGGGGCTCATCTTATATGCATTTTTTCATATTTGATTGTTGCGGTCGAAGCTCATGGAAATTCAAGCAATGATGAGCGTTTTTTTGAATCAAAGGTGCGGCCGCTTTTAGTGGAACATTGCCACGAGTGCCATTCTTCAGAAATTTCAGAGGCTGGCTTAAGGCTTGATAGCCATCAATTCGTCTTGCGAGGTAGCGACGCTGGCGTAGTTATACAGCCTGGCAATATTCAAAAGAGTAAGTTAATCACTGTTATTAAGGCAAGCGATGATACCTCTATGCCTCCAGACGGAAAACTCTCAGCGGAAGAAATAGCAACACTTGAAGAATGGGTTTTACGAGGTGTTCCTTGGAGTGGAGTGGGGTCGAACGAAAGTCCACTTTCTGATGACAGTGAATCCATGTCTGAGAGGATTGCTTCAACAAAGGAATCACACTGGTCATTTCAGCCGATTCTTTCCCATAATCCACCAGTTCTAAACGAAGAACTGCCAGTTCACCTTCGCGAGAAGTGGTCAAGCAATCGAGTTGACCGATTCCTCGCCAGTGAAATGCTTAAGCACGGAATTCAACCGTCTGAGCAGGCGTCACCCCATGCACTTATCCGAAGACTCTCCTATGATCTTACCGGCCTTCCTCCATCTATTAATGATGNTGAAGCATTTGTGGCAGATCCTAGCGAACTCGCTTACCGTACATACGCAGAGCGTTTGCTTGATTCACCGGAGCATGCAGAGCACTGGGCTCGCTACTGGCTTGATCTCGCTCGATACGCAGACACCATTGGTTATGCCTTTGGTGGACAGTCCAACAAGAGTCCATTTGCATGGACATATCGTGACTGGGTCGTAAAGGCTTTCCATGATGATTTGCCATACAGCCAGTTTCTCAGACTACAACTTGCAGCTGACCTGATAACACCAGATGTGCCAAAAAAAGATCTCGCGGCACTTGGATTCCTGACGGTAGGACGAACCTTTCGTGGCAACATCCATGACATTATCGATGATCGAATAGATCTGGTGACTCGTGGGCTAATGGGGCTGTCTGTCGCCTGTGCTCGCTGCCATGATCATAAGTATGAACCAATTGGTATCGACGACTACTACGCTCTTCATGGAATTTTTGCCAGTACTGAAACACCCGAACAGTTGCCAATCATTGGTGAGGCACCGCAAACACAAGAAGCTAAAGCATTTGCCAAAAAGATGGCGGAACTTGAACAAAGCCTTATCGACTACGAACAGGAGATCTACCGCCGGGCGATTCGAGAGGCTGTGCTCCACGCGTCAGATTATCTGATCGAAGTTGCTCGGCCTTCAGAAAAGAAAGATGGAAGATTACCCCGAATGCAGGATGGCTATGAGATGACGCCCATCATGCTTGGGCGGCTGAAGAGACTTCTAAGTGATAAAAATCCTACACACCCGATTCTTGGCCCCTGGGTTCAGCTTTCCAAAGTGCCAGATGATAGGTTTGCATCTGATGCTGACAAGATACTGGGTCAGTGTTTTGATTCCATTCCTAATCTTAATAGTTGTGTTAAACAGGAACTTGTTTCTGCAAAGCCTCATTCACTGAGCGATCTTGCAGCTGCCTACGGCCGCCTTATTGCGAGCGTTGTTTCCATTGAAGATACGGAATCGAAGAGTCAGATTCAGGCTTCTAAAGATCTTCATTCACTGTGGTTAGTATTTGGCAAAGTAGGAACGCCCCTTGTCGTTTTGGAAAATGAATGGAAGAGTGTTTCGAAGCGATCGGAGCGAGATGAGCACAATAAAAGAAAGAGAAGAATTCTCGCACATCAGGCCGACGCATCGGGTGGTCCTCCGCGAGCCATGGTTCTTGTTGACAAACCTAAACCAACTGAAAGTTTTATCTTCTTAAGAGGAAGTCCGGGGAGGCGAGGAGAGAAAATGGATCGTCGAGTTCCTCAAATTCTTGGAGGAGATCTCGTTGATAAAAGAACAAGCGGCCGCCTCGATCTTGCAGATATGATTGTCGATTCAAAAAATCCTTTGACAGCTCGTGTTTTCGTGAACTGGGTGTGGACGCACCATTTTGGCCAGAGCCTTATTCCCACTCCAGGAGATCTGGGTTTACGGGGTGTGCCTCCATCTCATCCAAAATTACTCGATGATCTTACACGGCGATTTATGGATGAGGGACAATGGAGTACACGGTGGCTTCATCGAGAGATTATTTTTAGTCAGGCCTGGCGGCAATCATCAACTACACGATCNAAAACTATNGAGCGTGATCCAGACAATACGTACTACAGCCGATATCGCCGTCGACGTCTTTCATGGGAGTCTTGGCGAGACAGCCTTCTCGTGGCCGCAGGTACACTTACGTTGGATTCACGTGGTGGTCCGGGTGTGGATCCGCTCGACCCGGGNAACGGTACGAAACGAACACTTTACAGTTGGATCGACCGGCAAGATATACCTGGCATTTTAAGAGCGTTTGATATTGCGAACCCGGATACAGCAGTACACGTTCGGCCTGTTACGCTTGTTCCTCAACAGGGGCTTGTCATGCTGAATTCCCCACTAGTCGTAGACGCAGCAAAGAAAGTGGCTTCGCGATTACCAGATGAATCCGATATTCCAGCACGTATTGAACAACTTTGGAAAATCGTCTTTGCTCGAAGTCCCCGCGTTGATGAGATTCACATGGTTCAAGCTTGGTTGGAAAGAGCAGCAGATTCACCATCAGGTGACTTTGGAGTTTGGNCGCAGATTGCTCAAGCACTGATATCCACGGCTGAATTTCAATATTACGATTAATCAATATATTCAAAGAGGATTGAGATTATGGATTTCCACCATCCATTTCAAAACTACTCGAGGCGAGAACTACTCATGCGTTCTGGTCTTGGTGTCGGATGGATGGCTGCTTCAACGGCCCTTCAAGAGAGTCTTCATGCGAAACCGTTGAATTCCAATCAACATAAACCACATACGCTGGCTGCACGTACCCCGCACTTTCCTGCTCGTGCAAAAGCAGTCATACATATTTTTGCAAACGGTGGCCCAAGTCATATTGATACGTTTGATCCAAAGCAAAAACTTNAGCAATACGCCGGTCGTGAAATTCCGGGAGCGTTAAAAACGGAGCGACGGACAGGAGCGGCGTTGCCATCGCCTTTTCAGTTTCAGCAATACGGAGAAAGTGGGCTGCCCGTAAGCGAACTTTTCCCCTCAGTCGCCCGGCATGCAGATCGATTACTCGTGATTCGATCGATGCATGCAGATGTACCNAATCACGAGCCNTCGTTGCTTCTTATGAANTGTGGTGACGGTAGGCTTGTCCGCCCTGCAGCAGGGGCTTGGGTCACGTATGGATTGGGAACAGAAAACCANAACCTTCCAGGCTTTGTTGCTATGTGTCCTGGTGGATATCCAATNTCTGGTACAGCAAATTGGCGAAGTGCATTTTTACCCGGTGTATTTCAGGGAACATATATCGATACAAAAAAGAAAAAAGTCGATGAACTNGTTGAGTGCGTTCGTCATCCGGTGCTAGATGAAAAAGTACAGCGGAAACAATTTGAATTGATGTCAACTCTCGACAGGAAACATCTTCAACAAAGAAAGAACGACCCGGCGCTAGAGTCTAGAATCACCAGCATGGAACTCGCTTGGAGAATGCAGTTCGAAGCAGGGGAGGCTTTTGATGTTGCCAAAGAACCAAAACATATTCTTGAGCGGTATGGAGATACACCACATGGTCGCCAGTTGCTCATCGCAAGGCGTCTTGTTGAACGCGGTGTACGCTATGTTCAGGTTTGGCACGGTCAAGGTCAGCCGTGGGACAGTCATCAGGAGATTGAAAAAAATCATCGAAAGCTTGCTGGTGAATCCGATAGGCCAATTGGTGCATTACTGGATGATCTAGTTGGACTTGGTCTTCTCGATAGCACGTTGGTGTTATGGGGTGGTGAGTTTGGTCGCACACCAACTGTCGAACTACCAAATGATGCAGGAACAAAAACGGCTACAGGACGNGATCACAATCATCACGGATTCACGGTTTGGATGGCGGGAGGTGGTGTCAAGGGCGGTNAGGCATATGGCGCGACAGATGAGTTTGGTTTTCAAGCAATTGAGAAGCCAGTGCATGTGCATGATCTTCAGGCAACTATGCTTCATCTGTTAGGACTTGATCATAAAAAGTTGACATATCGTCACAGTGGTCGAGACTTCCGGCTCACGGATGTCCATGGCCGCGTCATACATGATTGGGTAGCTTGAGAGTTATTCAGTTATATTTTCGATAGAATTCAGTCGNCGTTGAGAAAGCTTCTCATGAGCCAGATCGGCCCATGGGCTATCAGGAGCCACTGAAAGAAATCGAAGAAGATGGTGCTCAGCTTTCTCCTCGCAACCGACTTCGCTGTAAATTCCTGCAAGATGCCAATGCGCATCAGCATATTCAGGTTGTTGCTTGAGGACACCCTCAAGAGCAGCAATAGCCAATTCCACATCACCTTGTTCGGCAAGGACGCACGCTAGGCTAGCGCGAGCTTCCAGGTGATTTTCATCAAGCTCAATTGCCGTGTAATAGCGTTCTCTTGCTGCAGCTAAATCACCTGCNCGGTATAAGGTTTCTGCCAGCATGAAGGTAACCGATGCACAAGGGCCGTTTGCTTGGAGTACGGCACGGAGAGCTTCAGAAGCTTCAATGAAATTTCCTACTGCTTCTAGATCAGCCGCAATATCCAGAAGTTCTTCTGAAGAGGGCACGTTCAACGCAGCCTCGTCTTGGAATTCAATGAGAACCTCTGAATGATGAGTGTCGAGAAACGTAGAGAGCGAAAGTGTTTCGGGCTGCTCGACCATCTTTGATGTCTGATGACCCGTATCAGCATTTATACCACAGGTATAAAAATCTAACTGCATCTGCCCGCCAGCGGATAGAAGTCGATCATCGTGTCGAAGACTAAGTCTATGGCCATCAATGACAATCCTATTTACTACTTCAGCAACACGGAGTTCATCACCCCCTGTGAAAAGGTTGATTTTGTGACTCAGTTCTCGAAGCGGTAGACCTGAGCAAAGCAGTCGTGATAAATCTTTTGCGACAACTAACATCGAATAGTCGTACCAATCAATCGAATCGGAGGACCGTGCTGCACGAATCAATTTGTTTCGATGCCAGTGGCGGATAGTTGCCTGGCTGACACCAAGGACATCGGCCATCATAGCTACGGTATAAAGCTGAGAGACTATAGCCGAATCCTCAGGGAAGAGTTCGAATGACTGAGAATCGTTGAGTAAGGTGCTCTCCAAGCTAGCTGTTTGTTCGGCATCGTTTCCTGAAGGTTTCATATTCAGCAGTACTCAGCAATTTTGGAAAAAAGGAATTTCCGGGTCTGATTCGTTCTACCTCGCGGGAACCGAAGCAATCCATCCCTCAAGCGTATCAAGATTGCGCGGGAGTCCAAAGTTTCGCTGCAATGCGGCATGTCCAGCCTGCAAACTACAGAGAACAGCATCAAGAAAATCACCACGGGCATCATCAATGATATCTTTTCTCCACCTACGATTTGCCTCAAAGCGTATTTAGAGTCCTGCTTTGCCGGTTGAAACAGCATTTAGAATCAGTTTTCTGCGATCCTTTCGGTCACGAGTCTGCTTTGCCCGAGAATCACTCTTATAGGAATGCCTGGTGATCTTCCGTGCCGTAAATCCAGGATATGCTTCAAGGGCAATGCGTTTTATGTGACTTCTTTTCCTCGGATAGCGGTGAGCTGGAAATGCGAGGCCAGCCTTAAGCATCCGGCCAATACCGGCATGCATCATCCAGGCAACGGGTGGATTGGTCCAGCGCATGGCGGGGCTTGACCCAGCTGGCTTGTCAGCCTTTCTCCAGGCAAATTTATTTCCCGGTGGACGAGCGTCGCACCAGTCACGAAATGTATTTCTGAGACGTTCTCTCGATTGGCTACAGAAAAAGTGAACAAAATCATTCCATTGTGTTGGCCACTGCTCATATTCAATCAACTCACGTGGTTGCCCAAATGGTAAATCAAAACCCCCGATCCAGTGAAGTGGTTCGGTAAGCATGCATTCGAAGGCCTCAAGCGTTTCAAGCTCACGAATTGTCTGAAGTCGATACACAGGATCAGCGATCGTTGGCATGAAGCCTACGGCGACAGTAATTGGTTTACTGTGATTTGGTGAAGATGAAAAGTCGACACCAAGAAGATATTGATCGTTCACAGGATGGTGCACCGTAAAAGACAACTGCTTGTCAATCCCGCAGTTTACCAATTGAAATACGTACGAGGTATTAGATCACCTGCTGTGGTTCAGATACAATCAGACACTATCAAATTAACTGTTAAAGAACTATAGAACGAGAGATAGGTGCTTGCTGTCATTTGCACAAAGCTTGTTGCATCGATCTGTTGGAGCAAAGAGCAGTATGAAGAAATTATTCCTGCAGGGGGAAGATCACTAAGAACAACCCGACCCAATGATGTGACTGTTCCTGCATGCCTAGTACGCTCACCTA
>NZNR01000091.1 GCA_002694955.1 Planctomycetaceae bacterium | reverse complement strand
CCGTCTGGCACCTGACCGCTGGAATCAACCTCTGCACCTAATTTGGTTCTTCCTTTATTTACAGCAAAGTAATGGCTTCTCCATTGGCCGGCTGGGTCAAATGACTCAAGTGCAAAACCGAAGGGATCCATCTGACGATGACAACTTGCGCATGACTCATCATTACTGTGCTTTGCCAGCTTTTCTCTAATAGTCACCGCTCCGCGAATATCCGGTTCGATAGCAGGCACACCCTCAGGCGGAGGCGGGATCTTCATGCCCAAAATCCGCTCGGCTACCCACGCACCTCGAACAACTGGTGAGGTTGTACTGCCGTTGGCCGTTACCTTCAGGATTGCCCCCTGCGTGAGCAAACCACCACGATGAGAAACTTCTGAAACATCGACCTTTTGCATTCCTTCACCTACGTCTTCCCCAAGTTTGTAGTATCGGCAGAGTCGACTGTTCAAATAGGTGTAGTTAGCTGCTACGAGATTCTTGACTGGACGATCTTCTAATACCATGTCAACAAGAAATTCATGTGTCTCATCGAGCATTGCCATACGAACGATGGGATCGTATTTGGGATATAGCTTCCTATCTGGCTGAGTAAAATCCAGTTGATCAAGGTCAAGCCATTCTGATGAAAAGTCTTTGATAAACTGCTTGGTGAGGCTGTCTCTTCCCACGTGAGATCTTTCACGCGTACCAGCTAAACCCAACAAACGATCTACTTGATGCCGACGTACACCTGCATCACTCAACTGGTTTGTTTTGGCAAGCTTTTGAAGAGTATCGTCAGGAGGACATCCGGTTAGAAAATAACTCAGACGGCTGGCTATTTCATAGTCGTTGAGTGGCCCTGGATTCTCTTTGAGATATAAGAACTCTGGGCTACATAGAATTGTTCGATACCCCGCACGCAGTGACGCAATGAAAGATCGGCCTTCAGAGAGCATGTTGGACGCGAGGCTTACTGCATTGACAATGTCATCTTGCTCTACGTTTCTCCGAAAGGCTCGCCTTGCAAACGAGTGAATCAACTCTGTGAGTACTTTACGAGAGCTTTTTGGTACAGGTGTAAACTTATTGAGAGGCTTCTCTTCTAATTCCACGGAACCGAATAATCGTTGTTGTACATCTTGTACCGAATAACGATGGACCTGCCTCATCGTTATCTGATCTATACCAATGCCTGGAACTTTTTGTGGCTCTCCCTCACCGGCCCCAACCTGACCGCCACGAAAACGAGCGCGTTTGATCGTACTATCCTGCGGTCGAATCTCAAGCATATGTCCAGTTGGTAACCATGTTTCGAATTCGACCGCCGTTGACGCCTCACCAACCTCAAACGCTTTTAGTGCAGTGAGAATAGGAGCCGTAGAAATGCATGGACCCGAGTGGATGGCCGTCCAAATGCCACCTGTTTCAGGGACATTTTTTCCAGAGCAGGAAACACGAAATTGATACCAACCATCGTTTGGCGCAGTCGTAGCTGGAATACGACCGTAGTAGGCCATTGTTGAAGACCAGACAACAGCCTGCCCCCTTAGCATCTCGGGCTCACGACAGCGTCTCCTAGGATTCGAACGTGCTATAGCTCGCGGCTCAAGATCTCTATGACACTCTTCCGTTGGATTAAGTGCACGACGAAAGGCTTCATCAAGTGCCTCATCTACCACTGCAAGATGTCGGGCAAGATGGTGGTGAGACATTGTCTGATATTCGGCAACCGTTGTAAAACCGCGAGGGCGACCCTCATCAGGTA
Organism: Planctomycetaceae bacterium; assembly: GCA_002694955.1. The sequence goes on along the minus strand of NZNR01000091.1, from coordinate 7,003 downwards.
ATTTTTCAGCTAGTGGAATGTCTATTCCTAAAATTTCATGCAGCGATCGCTCAACCTGTTTTCGTGTAAGTCGACGAGCGCGTACACGACCGTAGGTACGGTCACGCTGCCGTTGATGAACCTGAAGCCACTGACTCGCTTCTGAGACAAACTTGTTACGCTCTTTCGAGTTTGGTTGGTCTGCTTCACGCGGTGGCATTTCACCCAATGCAACTCTGTCAATAATTCTTACCCATGGCGGGTCAAGCTTTTTGTCTTGAAGATCAATACCATTCGACAGAACTCTGCTCAGATCAAAGCCTGCCTCTCCATCAGGCCCGTCATGGCAATCAATGCAGCTCGTATTCAGAAATCCTTGGATATTCACAGGAACGTTTGCCCGTCTGGCACCTACTTCCGCCTGAACAGATTGACAACTGATAGCAACACAGAGCAAGGCAAATAAACCAGACCTGATCGAACCAGCACCGATCGAAACAGGCTGGATCGAAAGCAGTAGGGGAAGACGCATCCTGTTTTTCATGCTGTTGATTTGAACGGGTAATCGAAACCTTTACACAACTGAGATATAGGCGCAGGAAACATGTCTAGTGCAAAAAAAGCCTTACACTTCTAAATTATAGGACTTTTTTTCCCGCACGTCCCGTGTTTCGCTTCGACTATCAGAATGTGAAAATAACCCAGTACAGACCACGTGCTAAGAAGACGGGCAAAACTTTTACTCTTCACTGCTGCGGAGATTCGCTAAGACCGTATAGTCTTCGAGCGTTGTTGTATCACCAACTGTTTCGCGACCAGCAGCGATATCTCGAAGAAGCCTTCGCATGATCTTGCCGCTACGTGTCTTAGGGAGTGATGCAGAAAAGTGAATGTCATCAGGTGAGGCAATCGCGCCTATCTGCTGACGAACATGCTGTCGCAGCTCTTTTTTCAATGCTTCGTCTGGCTCACCGGACTTGAGCGTGACAAAAACCGAAACAGCCTCACCTTTGACGTCATGTGGACGACCAACCGCTGCCGCCTCTGCAACAGCTGGATGACTGACCAACGCACTTTCAATTTCAATTGTTGAAAGTCGATGACCAGCAACGTTAAGAACATCGTCAATCCGACCCATAATCCAGAAGTAGCCATCTTCATCCTGTCTCGCGTTATCACCAGCAAGATACTTTCCTGGAACTCGTTCCCAGTACGTTTCAACGAAACGTTCCTCATCACCCCAGATACCACGAAGCATACCTGGCCAAGGTTTTGTCATTACAAGCCAACCACCTTCACCCTGTTCAACTGGCTGACCAGAGGCATCAACAATTTCTGGACAGACTCCGGGCAACGGTAACGTACAGCTACCCGGCTTCGTTGGAATACAGCCAGGGAGCGGGCTCATCATGATTCCACCGGTTTCGGTTTGCCACCATGTATCCACAATAGGACAACGTTCACCCCCGACTGTCTCGTGGTACCACATCCATGCTTCTGGATTAATGCCTTCTCCAACTGTTCCAAGCAGTCGCAAGCTGGAAAGATCTTTTCCCTCAATATGTTCAGGGCCCCACTTCATAAACGCTCGAATAGCCGTTGGAGCCGTATAGAAAATAGTTGGCTTTTCGTCTTCGATAATCTCCCAGAAGCGTCCTTGGTGAGGAGCGTCTGGTGCACCTTCGTAAATAAGGATCCCAACGCCAGCTGCCAACGGACCATAGGTGACATAACTGTGCCCTGTAATCCAACCACAATCAGCTGTACACCAGAACAGATCCTCATCACGCAGGTCAAAAACCCACTCGGCCGTTGTTTTCGCCCATAACAGATACCCGGCCGTTGTGTGTTTGATACCTTTTGGCTTCCCGGTCGATCCACTTGTGTAGAGAATAAAAAGTGGTGACTCAGAGTCCATCGGTACGGGCGCGAATTTACCAGATTCATTTGAAACCATGTCGTGCCACCACACGTCGCGGCCTTCAACCATTGTGACTTCTTGACCAGTTCGTTTCAGAACAACAACGTGTTTCACCGTCGGCGACTTCTTGACCGCTTCGTCAACGTTTGCTTTGAGCGGCAAAGCACTGCCTCGCCGCCACCCTCCATCTGAGGTTATGACTGCTACAGCCTGCGCGTCATTATTTCGATCAGCGATAGCTTCACTTGAGAAACCACCAAAAATAACAGAGTGAACGGCACCAATTCTTGCACATGCCAACATTGCAATAACAAGTTCTGGTGTCATGGGCATGTAGATAGAAACAACATCGCCTTGTTTCACACCCAGCCTTGATAATCCTGCGGCCGCCTTACTTACTTCCTCCTTGAGTTCAGAAAACGAGAGCGTTCGCCGCTCACCAGTAGGCTCACCGACCCATACGATTGCAGTCTTATCACCCAAACCAGCATCAACATGTTGATCGATGCATGCTGCCGAAGCATTCGTTTGACCACCTACAAACCACTCTGCGTGAGGAGCGTTCCATCGCAACACTTCGTCATAAGGCTTCATCCAAGGCAATGATTGAGCTCGTTCCGCCCAAAAGCCATTGGGGTCATTAGCAGCCTGATCATATAGTGCCTGGTACGCTTCTTTCGATCCGATACGAGATCGGCTTGAAAAGTCTTTTGATGGTGGAAATGAACGATGCTCCTGCATCACACTTGCAACTCGCCCTGCTGACCTGTCATTCGCTGCCATGTTCTGCCCCCATCAAATTTTCATTGGACCGCCTGCTGAACATCAGCATGTGTCCCCAAAAGATATACCTAAACCACGACCAGTGCGTACGGCCGAACCATTCGGATCGACTCGAGAGAGCCGTTTGATTGCTGAAGCAATCGGCACATTCTCAATTTCTGGCGGCCGATAGCATACCATCTCACCGAACCGTCCTTCATGAATCAATTGTACAGCCAGAACACCGAACTCTGTCGCAAGAACTCTGTCGAACGTAGTCGGGCTTCCACCGCGCTGAAGATGTCCAAGAACCACAGTGCGGGTCTGCCTGTCTATTCGTCGTGCTATTTCACCTGCAACAACTTGGCCGATTCCGCCGAGTTTTACCTGTTGGTTTACGTCTGTTGATGTCGCACAAACCATATCACCTGTAGGCAACATTGCTCCCTCAGCAACAACCAGTAGCGAGTCCCGCCGACCTACTGACTCGCGATCCATAATCTTTCGACAAATGCTTTCAAAGTTCCAAGAAATTTCTGGTAGAAGAATTACATCCGCCCCACCAGCAAGCCCGGCATGCAAAGCGATCCACCCTGCATGACGCCCCATCACCTCGAGTACCATAATTCGTTCATGGCTCGCTGCAGTTGTTCGCAACCGGTCTAACGCGTCAGTCGCAGCTGATACCGCAGAATCAAAACCGAATGTAAAGGCAGTAGCACTAAGGTCATTATCGATAGTTTTGGGAACTCCAACGACCGGAATACCAAACTGATGAAACTGATCAGCAATTGCCAGGGACCCATCTCCTCCTATGCAGATTAAGCCACAAACACCAAGTTGACGAACGGTCCCAGCAACATCGGCCAGTAAGTCCGGGGCAATGGCTAAACGGTTGTCCTCACCTACGGTTGCTGAGAATCGTCCTCGATTTGTTGAACCGAGGATTGTTCCACCCTGGGTGAGGATACCGCTGGTATTTGTCGGGGTTAGCGGCATGTACGCAACCGGATCACTAAGCCCTTCATATCCACGCAAAAAACCGATGCATGAATATCCAAGCCTTTCGGAAGACAGGACACTTGCTCGTATGACTGCGTTGAGTCCGGGACAATCACCACCGCTGGTAAGAATACCAATTCGTCGTTTCTGATTTTTCACGAACGCCTCCTTCATCATCGCATGGCTATCAACACAAAAAAATTTCCATCAGAAAAAACGAGNTTTTCTGGAAAATAATTAACGTTGTTGTATTCAAGATACCTACGTTGANTACGAGCGAACACGGNAGCCCACGAGAAACAATGGGCCTGCCNANAAAAAAGATCACNGCCAAACGGTCAAGAANTANGAAAAACTCGTTTTTTCAATCAGCGAAGGTGATCTCTTTAGCTGAGTTCGTACGTTGACTCATCGGTCTTTACTAACTCGAAGTCTCCCTTCACCCGCCGCGGCGAAGGCGTGCAAAAAGACGTGAATAGTCGCCAGTTCGTACTGCAGNAACGGTTGAATTCGTATTATTTGGGTCAGGATATCTATCCTCTTCAATGACAACCATATCTGAATCATCTAATNCGGATTGTAGATGCTGCTCCTCAGCATGCTTCGGCGATTGAAGAGCAACCGATGACGTTGGCTCTTCTTTTTTTGCAACAACGTTATTCTGCTTTTTTTCCAGCGATCCACTCGTGTCTAATTCTGAAATCTTTCGATTGATCGACTGACCCTCTCGACTCGCAACATGCAGCCGACGTTGAAAATCATCGGGACCCTCCATGATGTAGCGTTCAACCACCGTCTCCTCTTCTGCGAAACATTCTGCAAACGGATCTGGGCGTTTCGCTTCGTCGTCCGAATCAAATGGTGGATCAAATACGAGTTCGATATCAGATCCAAGACAAACATCGTCGCCATNAANCGGTGTTGCTGGCTTCACTTCTTCATTCATGGACGAATATTTTTCAAGGCCCTGCTGTGCCTCTTTAATTAATGCNTTGACCGCAAACTCCGTCGCTCGCTGGGATTCCTCAAAGCCAACCGAGGATGGTTCATCTTCGGACTGCTGGTGTTGTTGTTCGATTATGCAACGAGACGTTTGATTTTCACCAGAAAACCCTTCTGAAAAAGACAGTGTCGCATTGCCCGTTGAAGCATCTGCCTNTACCTGCAGGTCTTCTTGGTGGTCATCTTCCCCAAGAGTTCCAAACTCAACAACCGCTGACTCTATGTCTTCCCCAAAACAGCTTTCCTCGACNACTTCTTCCCCAGAAAATCCAACTTCTGCTGCAAATGACGCACTGGATTGCTCTGGCTCATCAGCCTGTGAACATATATTTGTGTTCGAAATTTCACTTTGCAAAGAGGCGGGTGCCGGAAGACATTGGATTTCCTCCCATGCAGATGCGAGGTCATGTTTGCCGATTTGATCTGCATTCCTTTGCTCAGCCAACCTCATAGCCTGATCGCAAAGTTGGTTAATAAGCCTTGGAACACCCTCTGTGAGTGAAAAGACTANNGCGTCACACTCTGGTTCAAACCCTGTATCCCAATCAAGTCCGGCACAGTACATCTGCGTGCGAACATATCGACANGTCTCTTCGTAGTCGAGTGCTTCTAAGTATCCACGTAGGGCTATTCGCTGGGCAATTCCCTCTAATTCAGATTCTCCCAACATTTCCTCAAGACGGATTGTACCTGCCAGCACGAGATGAACTGCTGGGTACGTAGTTACAACCCCGGTGAGTAATCGTAGTTCTTCTAAAAGTCTTCGAGGCAGCGTGTGTGCTTCATCTACGAGTACAACTAAACCCGAACCTATNGCAGAAAGCCCACGGATACGGTCGACGAGTCCAATCCGCAATTCCTCTTCATCGAGGCCACGGTAGGCTTCATCAAGGTCTGACAAAATCGACTGCCACAATCCCCGTCGAGTGCAAATACGTGCCCCAGAAAGAATTGATACAGCATAATCACCCTCAAGCTGTTCACGAAGACACGACAAAAGAAGTGATTTTCCGCANCCTGTTGGACCAACAAGAAGACCGATACCCTCAGCCCGTTTTACAGCCCGACGTAATCCATCAATTGCCTTNGTGGCGTCAGGAGAAGGATGAAAGGAGCCCACACGAGGAGCAGTCATAAATGGACGACTCGCCAGAGGATAAAAACTTTTTGGTGATGACATATATATATAGTTGCGAGGATGGACTCGACTCGTTCGTATAAGATGAAGAACTATCGAGAGCACANCGGGCCTGATTGCACTGNAATATTGTCGACCGAATCNGGTGCCTTCCTGTACCGTTGACTCAACGCATAGACTTTTCCGGTTGGGNGAGTCGACTCCGCTGAGGAGACCCACGCGGAATCTGCGGATCATTGCAATTCATCTACCCTGCAATGCTGCTGANGAATACGAGGAATTTTATGTTTGAGGTNAAAATATGTGGGGTTACTTCTGTAGACGACGCGATGATGATCGCCGCTGCAGGAGCTGATGCGATTGGTTTGAATTTCATTACGGGATCCCCTCGCTGCCTCAATCTCNAAATAGCNACTGAAATATCCCACAACCTGCCGAAGGAGATTCTTCGAATTGGAGTTTTTGTGGGACGCCCCTCAAGTGAAATGCTTTCGATAACAAAAAAGATTGGTCTAGATGCGATTCAACTTCATGGACTATTTGATGGACCACCAGACAAAAGTGATCCACCCTGGCGCTGTGATGAANTGAAACCCTACCCGGTCATTCGGGTGGTACGACTTGAGGATCCATCAATAGAACGAGACCGATTAGCAACAGCTCGTCAATGGATTGACGCAGCTGCCGCCTGTGGTTGCCGTCCAGCAATGGCATTACTTGATGCCGGTGTTTCACGTGAAGCCAATCCCGGTACGCTCGGCGGGACCGGGCACACTGTTGACTGGGAGGCCGTTGCAGATGCACCAAGTCTTCCTGTTCCAACAACACTTGCTGGCGGGCTTACACCCGATAACGTTGCGACGGCTATACGAACCGCACATGCAACCGCCGTCGACACAGCCAGTGGTGTCGAATCATCACCCGGCCAGAAGGATCCTGATTTAGTCAGACGATTCATTGAATCTGCCAAACAGGCCTTTTCCGAGCGGGACCGGGCCTGAGCACAGGACGGCTTACACTTCCGTTCCTGCTTTGTTTACCCAAATCGTTGTTATGTGCAGTTTTGCACGATCTCACACGAGACCGGCAAATTCGACCTGTGCGCAATATGTTGAAGCGTTACAATTTAGATGTATCTGTTCTTGATTATTTCTGAGCAGGTAAATATTTAGTGCTATTTTGTCTAACAATGTCCGAGG
>NZNR01000090.1 GCA_002694955.1 Planctomycetaceae bacterium | reverse complement strand
AAAAAAGTAAAGCTGGTGGTGCAAAATAATTGCACAAAGAAACCAGTTGTTTTTGGCTGGATTGAACAGCGGTTGGTAGATTCTTTATGGCTGCGAATTATTCGCGTCGCTGGACATAGCTGACTCCCACTCCCCACACCAGTCTTCTGACTTTGTGGAGGGCCAAATGCCGGCAACAACGAGTTTGTCATCGGCCAATTCAGGGAGGATCGGTGGCATTCTACGGCACTGACCCCAATCGGACTCATCACGAATCGCTTGCAATCGCCAGAATCGACACGTCGCACAGGCGCGACCTTCGGAGTTTTCGACTCGCGGATCAGTCATTGGTAATAGCGTGTGTTAGGAAGTTTTCGTTGAGGGTGAGCGTTGTACCTTTAATCCTAGCCAGTAACCAAAAATACTGGCGGAAAGGCCGTAGAAATCTGAAGGAATTATCATTATTTTCGAGAGTAAATGATGCTCTGCCGGATTCCATACTTCAATTCCATAGGTGACAGACCATACAAAAAATCCAAAAACCATTGCTAAAATACAGCTTGTCTGATTACGGCGGGGTACATAGATACCGAATGCAACGGGAACAAATAGAGCGGAAAGTTGAATTGAAAGTGCAATATCTAAAAGTCCCATCAGAGATTCACCGAGCATGGCGATGCAGAGGCCACCAACTGAGACCAGCACGACGCTAAGACGGTCACGGAGCAGTGCTCTTTCTTCTTTGAAGAAGGGAAGTCGTACAAGGAGGTTATGTCCCAGAATAGTAGCGGGTGCCAACACTGCACTCGTAGCCGTTGATACGATCATGGAAACAACTGCAATGACGAAAATAATGAGCATTGCGGGAGAAAGATAGGCATTGGCGAGATAGGCAACAGGATCCAGCGACCCGCCGGGATGCGTGATGAGTGAGGCCAAACCGAGTACTAAAGGAAGGCTTCCGAAAATGAGATAAAGCAACCCAGCCAGAATGCAGGCGCGGGATGCGGTCGTGGCGTCCCGAGCGGAAAACACGCGCTGTTGAAGGTCTTGGCCCGGTATATTCCCGAAGAGCCCGGTCGCCCACGCTGCAAGCACGCTCAGCACAGCAGTGACGTATGCAGTCAAGGAGCCGGCCACAGCGTAGTCAGGCCAAAAATTCAAATGATGAGGGTGGTTCATACGAATTTTTTTAAAAAGAACGCTCGCGCCGAGAAGTGGGTTACCATTCCCAAGGAGTGGATCTGAAAGTGCAGCAGAGGTCAGGACGACGAGACCAGCAATTGCCACGAGTATTTGTAAGGTGTCTGTCAAAGTGACTGACCACATGCCCCCAATGAGTGTGTAAGCAAGTGTGATTATGGCGACGAGAATGAGTCCAACTGGAATTGGGATGGCAAAAAATAATTCGAGCAGGCTTGCAAGTGCAGAATACTGCAGTGCAATCCACGCAAAATAACTCGGTACCTGAATGAGACCACCAGTTAGCTCGGCTGCAGGGCCGTATGTCTGACGATAAAAGTCGGCCATTGTGAAGATGTTTTTATTCCACAATGGACGAGCAAAGAAAACACCAGCCAAAATCAGCGTACCAGCACAAGCAAAAGGATCGAGCACAACACCCAACAGGCCCTCTTCACGAACAGCCCCTGCGGCACCGAACATGGTCGCTGCACCGAACCATGTTGCAATAAGTGTTCCCCATGCAAGAGCCAGTGGAAGTCGTCGGCCTGCAATAAGGTAGTCGGCTTCTGTGGTAACTCGGCGGCTGGCAAAGAGGCTGATAGCGAGTAGGAAAAGGACATACCCGCACAGGGCAACTGCTAGAAGACCTTTAGCTGACGGTGGCAAATCAATCGAGTGAGTTCCAACGCTGGGCGACATGGTAAGGCGTCTTCATCCAAATAGGAAATGGTGTTTCCGTGATAAGATTCTGTAAGGCGATGTTCGATGCATGAGCACAACATGCGGCTGATGCATCGTAAATGAAGTCAGTGCCCAGTAGAACATAAAACTAACGAACACTAAGTCGCAGGGTCATTGTTTAGAGTTAGCCAAACGACGTCAAAAGCACTGTGACTTGGGCCCGGTGCGTCTTGTGGGTACCTTTGGGGGGGCCGGTTGAGTGGTCCGGATGGACACCTACATTGATTTAAAGCGATAAATTATTAAGGGTCTGTAACGTTAAGGGAACGATGAATGAATATTCTTAAACGGCNAGCGATTTACCTTTACGGTCAAGGGCTTNGCAGACGAGTGTATGGCCCCCTGCTCTTTTGTTGCTTAATAGCGGCGATTATTTGGAGCACCTATAGTACTCCGCAGGTACATGCCGAGACGTCATCCACTTCGGAGTATGAGTCAACTTGGGAATCGCTTGATTCAAGAGCAACGCCTGAATGGTTCCAGGATGCGAAGTTCGGTATTTTTATTCATTGGGGACTCTACTCAGTTCCAGCTTGGTCACCCCGGGGAACGTATGCGGAGTGGTATTGGCATGCCAAAGACGGGCTCCCACGAAAGCACGCCGCTGCTGTAGCCCGGTCGGAAGCCGTGAAAGAGTTTCACAAACGGGTCTACGGGGAGGATTTTAAATATAAAGATTTTCGCCCGTTATTTACCTGTGAACTTTTTGATCCTGAACAGTGGGCAAAAATTTTTAAACGAAGTGGTGCCCGCTATGTTGTACTCACATCGAAACATCACGACGGTTATTGTTTGTGGCCAAGCAAAGAAGCGACTGAGAGTTTCGGCACAGCATGGAATAGCGTTGAGTCGGGACCACACCGGGACCTTGTCGGAGATCTCACACAGGCAGTTAGAGCCGAGGGTCTTAAAATGGGATTGTACTACTCTATCTGGGATTGGTTTAACCCATTCTGGCCTGAAGGCGAGCAGCCCTACGCTGGCAAAAAAGAGGAGAGTTCCGAAGGTGCTGCTGCCCGAAAGAAATACATCCATGATGTGATGTACCCACAGTTCAAGGAACTTGTAAAAAAGTATAAACCTTCACTGATTTTTTCTGATGGGGACTGGTGGATGGATGATGAAAAATGGGAGACGCGACCACTGCTTGCCTGGTTGTACAACAATGCCCCGAATAAAAATGAAGTAGTGATAAATGATCGGTGGGGCAAGGTCAGAGGAAAACACGGTGGCTATTTCACGACTGAATATGGTGCTGGGTTTGACGACCCCAACGTGCTTTGGGAAGAAAACCGTGGCATAGGCATGTCGTTCGGTTTTAATCGAGAAGAGTCATTTGAGGATTACAATACGGCNGAACATCTTATTCTTATGCTTGCCGACACCGTGTCACGTGGTGGAAACCTGTTGTTAGATGTTGGTCCGACGCATGANGGCCGAATTCCCGTCATCATGGAGGAACGTCTTTCTGAAATNGGAGACTGGCTTGCGGNCAACGGTGAAGCCATTTATGGCACCCGTCGTTGGATTAAAGATGCACAATGGAGCGCTGGAGCGAGGCCAGAGTTTACAAAAGAAGATCACCACACAGGAAGCGCGCTAATTGAGTCAACCATCCGTCCAAAGCCTGGAAATGCATCAAGAGAAGTGATGTTTACCAGCAGAGGAGATACGCTCTATGCGCTCAGCCCTGGCTGGCCAGTTGGTAAAACATTAGTCATCCGCGAGGTGACTGCGTCAGATGCAATCAATGTGTCACTTCTCGGATCGAAGAAGAAGCTCTCTTGGCGAAGCGTAGGTGATACGATCGAAATTGATCTTACAAATATTGGCATACATGATCTGCCATGTGAACATGTTTTTGTATTTAAAATTACAGGTATTAACCCGCATTCAACAAAAGATTAGATGGAGACAAGAATGACGTTACCCGGACTAAAGGCGCTGATCAAAAGTACTGTCGCCTTTGTATGCATNGGCCTTGCAGTAAATGGTTACTCAGCTGAAAAGTTTGAGCCTACTGTGAAGTCTCTCCAGCAATATCAGTGCCCAGAATGGTTTCGTGATGCAAAGTTTGGAATCTATCTGCATTGGGGTGCTTATTCAGTTGTTGAACGTGGAGAATGGTACGCCCGCAAACTCTATGAAGAGGGTGGTGAAGACTATGCGTATCACCTTGAGCATTACGGGCATCCTTCAGAGTTTGGCTACAAGGATTTTATTCCACTGTGGAAAGCAGAGAAATTTGACCCTGATGCATTGCTGGCTCTCTTTAAACGGGCCGGTGCGAAATATTTTTCACCATGTGCGGTCCATCATGACAACTTTGACTTGTGGAATTCGACCCATCACAAGTGGAATGCGGTCGAAATGGGTCCAAAACAAGACATTATTGGTGCCTGGCGAGAGGCCACACTCAAAGCAGGCTTACGTTTTGGTGTGACCACACATTTGTCGCGTAGCTACAGTTGGCTCAATGTCGCGAATCAAGCTGATACACAGGGACCAAAAAAAGGTATCGCCTACGACGGTGGGCAAGGTACGGGAAAAGGCCTCTATCCACCAAACGATGGGCAGAGCACGCACCCACGTGCCCCGCTGAATGCGCCCAAAGTCTGGAGAGATCACTGGAAGCGGAGACTCGAACAACTTATCGATGACTATGAGCCCGATCATCTCTATTTTGATTGTGCGGTNCCATTTCGTGGTGANGACAATGGNCAAACAGGAATGGATGTCATAGCGCATTTTTATAATGCTCGTCCAGAAGGCGTGATGTGTGTCAAAGAACGGCCATGGCAGGGACTATACGCTGACGGCATAACGACACTTGACTACGAACGCGGCAAGGCAGGACACATNCTTCCGGAGCCTTGGCANACAGATGACTCAATNGGTTCNTGGGGCTACAACGCNAATAAGCCCTATACGACATCGGACCTTCAAATTGATAAGTTTGTTGACATCGTTAGCAAGAATGGAAATCTACTATTAAATATCCCAATTCGCGCTGATGGGACACTTGATGAAACGGCCACAAAAATTCTCGAGGATATTGGCGGTTGGTTGGACGTAAATGGTGAGGGTATCTATGGAACCCGTCCATGGCACTATTTCGGTGAGGGAAAAGTAAATGAGATTCCCCATTTTGTAGAGGAATCTCCATTTACCTATAGAGACGTTCGTTACACAGTAAAGGGTGATTATCTTTATGCTTTTGTCCTAAAATGGCCTCCTAATAACAAGGAATATGTTGAGTTTGCTCTTCTTGCTCCGGGTAATCGGCGAATTAGCGGCATTCAATCAGTTGAGATGCTTGGGCACACAGGCGACCTAGTTTGGGAACGGCACCCCGATGGGCTACGAGTTACATTTCCGGCGGAAAGACCGACAGACTTTGCGCACTGTTTAAAGATTCATCTAGAACAGAAATAAATTGGCTGTCGTTATGAGAGGGGTTTGCTCATGACATCACTACGAGTTTCTTTGTTGACGTGTGTGATTGTCTCGGCTTGTCTGATCAATAATCTGCAGCTGCATGCAGCAGAGTACGAACCACAATGGGAATCCCTCGCTCGACATCATCAGGCTCCGGAATGGTTTCGCAATGCCAAGTTTGGAATTTACTTTCATTGGGGGCCTTATGCTGTTCCAGCTTTTGGGAATGAACACTACCCGCGGACGATGTATGGTCATGTAAGTGGAAAGCCCCCAAAACCCAAAAAGGCAGCGACGAAGGGTATTGGTTTTCAGACATATCGGGAACATGAATTTCATATTCATACGTATGGGCAGCCAAAGGATTTTGAATATCACGATCTGTTCCCATTGTTCACAGCACAATCGTTCAATGCTGAGGAGTGGGCGGACCTCTTTTTTCTAGCGGGTGCAAAATTTGCTGGCCCCGTTGCAATGCACCATGATGGTTTTGCAATGTGGGATTCTGCGGTTACACCATGGAACAGCATGGCAGTCGGGCCAAGACGTGATGTTGTTGGGGAAATGGCCCGCGCTATTCGCAAGAGACAGATGAAATTCATTACCACCTTCCACCATGCTAAAGTGGGTCGGGCTGCCGAGGGTGATCCAGACAAGCACCGTTGGCATTATCTAGGGAGGGAGAAGTATTTTGAGCGAGAGTCACCGGAGAGGTTGAGTTCTGGTGACAAACAACTGAAAAAGCTCTATGGCACAATGCCTTGGTCAGAGTTTCTAACGATGTGGAAAGCTCTACTGAGTGAAGTCATACACGCTTATGAGCCTGATTTGATATGGTTCGACTCATGGCTCGATCGTATTCCAGAAAAAGAAAGGAAAGAATTTCTTGCTGAGTATTTCAACGCCGCTAAGGCCTGGAATAAAGACGTGGTTGTTACGTATAAGCAAGAAGATTTACCTGCTGATGTAGGTATTGTTGATTATGAGAAGGGGCGGCTTGACAAACTCACCGGATTTACCTGGTTAACAGACGACACCATTAGCGCTGGTTCATGGACAACAACGGGAAGCTGGTCCTACACAGAAGAGTTGGATATCAAAACATCAAAGGTTTTGCTTCACACACTCATCGATATAGTGAGTAAAAACGGTAACCTGTTGTTGAATATTTCGCCAACAGCTGATGGCGTTATCCCGGATGAGCAACGTGAAAGTCTTCTTGGGATGGGGGTTTGGCTGCGGGCGAATGGCGAAGCCATTTATGGATCCAGGCCCTTTTCAAGGTATGGAGAAGGGCCAAAGCGGCTCACGTCGAGTGGGCATTTTGTTGAAATGAGCGGTGACTACACGAGCGAAAATATTCGGTTCACGCAAAAAGAGAATTGTGTCTTTGCTATCCAATTAGGCTGGGCTGGAGCAAATCAAAGAATCGCGATCAAAAGTCTGGGAAGAAAGCTTGGTGCGCATCTGCAGATCAAGAACGTAACGGTGCTCGATTCTCCCGAGGAAATTGATTGGTTTGTTGAGGATGATGCTCTATATGTGACGACACCCGCCGTTGCACCGAATGATATTGCTATCTGTTACAAGGTTGAACTAGCCGAGCAGTAGATAATTGACAGTCGATCCGCTGCTAGTGTGAAGTCAGTTCAAAAATAATGGGATCCATGCCAGGAGAGACATTAATTTCGAGGCCGGAAAGGTCTGGGCTTGCATATTGGGGCGGTGTGACCAGAGTGAAATTTTGACTTTCCTCCTCGGCATCATGTTTTGTGGGGTCGTTGCGTTCCTTTGTGATTGACACACGATTGATGCCGACGCACCCACCATCACCCTGGGTTCTTGTTGTGAGGTGGAAGTTGCCAAGGTTGTCAGTGATGCCAACTGCTGGTCTCTCATCAGCCTCTGGGTGAAAGAGAACAGCAGCACCCTCCAGCGGCTTCCCGTCAAGTAGCACCGTGCCAGTTACTGG
>NZNR01000089.1 GCA_002694955.1 Planctomycetaceae bacterium | reverse complement strand
TTCTGCAGCAGATTGGCTCCACATGGACAAATAGTGGCAGAAATCGGGTCCGAACCGACAGCTTTTTCCTACAGGCGGACATATGCATCAGCCTACCATTCTCAGGACGATTGGAATGCTCGTCGCTTTTTTTGACGATTATCCTGACGACCGCCAGAAAGAGAAGATTGCACGCGGACTGATCCGTCTCCGAGCAGGCCTTCGATCTCAAGGAGCAACTCTCCCGACCACTTCACTTTCTGACCATCTACATCGAGTAATGCTCGGCTTCCATCAAGCAATTCAATGATCATTCGAACTGGCGTCTCACCAGTATGCCGAGCAAGAAGTTCTTTAAGCTGATCAAGAACAACGCGGTCATGTTTTCCTTCAATTATTTTAAGATGCATGCATTTAACCGGGCGATTCCAGATATTAGAAATTGGAATTACATCATTAATTATGAGATTTGTTTCTTCACTTCCTGTTCGTCGATCAACCGTTGCGGAAACAACAACAACAGCATCTTGTGAAAGACAATCACCAAGCCGCGCATACTCTTCCGGCCAACAGATACTTCTGACAAGACCTTGCATGTCCTCAAGATCAAACATCCCGTAACGAGTAAACGTTGATCCAGGCCTTGGCTGCTTTGTATTTGACAACTTTAGGGAGCCAATGAGACCACCCATTACCACCTCGGCTCGAGGCTGAGCGTTCCCTACATCCAATGACCCATGGGTACAGACCGTCTGTAATATTGACTTGTATTCCGCTAAGGGATGGCTGTGAACGTAGTATCCCAACACTTCCTTTTCAAAGGATCGCATCTCGAGGTCTGTGAGCGGGGGGACATCTGGAAGAATAGCGGCCGGTTCCTCCTCCGGCTCAGAATCTTCAAATGCTGCAAACAAGTTCTTCTGCCCACTGCGGCGGTCTGCCAGCCTGGCAGCACCAGCAGCAACCGCTCGTTCAATGCCAGCAAATAATGCCCCTCTATGCTCATGTTCACCAAGAAGGCTGTCCAGTGCTCCTGCTTTTGTCAAATTCTCGAGGGCTGTCTTATTCACTACAGAACCATCAACTCGTCCACAAAGATCGAAAAGATCACGATAGTTGCCATGGAGCGCTCGTTCACGAACGATTGCCTCTGCTGCCTGCTTTCCACATCCCTTGATAGCACAAAGACCAAAGAGAATGCTGCCGTTTCGAACCGCAAATTCTGCCTCAGATGCATTCACTTCTGGTGCCTCAACGGCGATCTCCATTCTTCGACAATCCTCAAGGTGCTCCACGACCGAATCCTTCTTTTTGAAATTTCGACCTGGAATATCACCCGTGAGCAAGGCGGCCATGAACTCGGTTGGATAGTGCGTTTTGAGGTAGGCGGTTTGCCAGGCAAGTAGTGCATACGCGGTGGAATGACTTTTATTAAATCCGTACCCAGCGAATTTCTCGATAAGACCGAATAGAGCTGACGCCTCAGCTTTTGAAAGACCTTTCTCCTCAGCTCCTAGAATAAATTGTTCACGGAATGCAGCAATTGTCTCATGCTTCTTTTTACTTATTGCTTTGATGCACGTATACGCGCTTGACAACTCAATTCCACCAAGACGTTCAAGAATTCGCATCACCTGCTCTTGATAGACCATGACACCATGGGTTTCTTCAAGAACCTCTTTCATGACCGGATGTGGATACTCTGCCTGCTGGCGTCCGTGCTTCACAGCAACGTAATCATCAACCATGCCCCCTTCGAGAGGACCCGGCCGATAGAGTGCATTCACCGCAACAATATCCAAAAAGTGGTCTGGCTTCATTCGCTGAAGGAGATCTCGAATACCGCCACTTTCTAATTGAAAGATACCCTTTGTCTCACCACGGCATAGAAGTGCAAAGGTATCTTTGTCATCCAAAGGAAACGCTAACGGATCCAACTTTTCCCCGCGCGTCCGTTCAATAATCTCAAGAGTCTTGGTGACAATGGTCAGGTAACGAAGACCGAGAAAGTCCATTTTCATCAAACCGGCTCGCTCGACATCCCCCATTGACCATTGCGTAATGACTTCTTCTTTGCCGGTAACTCTTTGAAGGGGCACGTATTCCGACAATGGCTGATCCGCAATGACAACTGCCGCAGCATGCGTACCAACATTTCGGGCTAGCCCCTCGATTCGGCTAGCAAGATCTACCAACTCTTGAACTTGGGCATCGGCATCACATGCATCAGCCAACTGTGAACCTGAAACAGTCGCCTCTGCGAGAGTAATGCCTAGCTGATCTGGTACAAGTGAAATGATCTTGTCTACCTGAGGTATCGACATACCCAACGCCCGACCAACATCTCGAATAGCTGCCCGAGCCGCGAGAGTACCGAATGTTCCTATCTGGGCGACGTTAGCTTCGCCATACTTCTGTTTGACATAGTCAATAACCTCGCCACGTCTCTCCTTGCAGAAATCGATATCGATATCAGGAGCTTCAAGACGACTCACATCCAGAAATCGCTCAAAGAGAAGGTCGTACTCTAGCGGACACACATGCGAGAGATAGAGCGAATAAGCCACTAGTGAACCAACGCCACTGCCTCTTGCCGAAGCGGGAATACCGTTGTCTCTAGCATGACGGACAAAGTCCCAACAGATCAGAAAGTAGCTCGCAAACCCGAGCGTATTGATAACGTCAAGCTCTCGATCCAAGCGAGCCAGAACATCTAAATGAAGATCACCACCTGGTGCGTCAGCCCATCGCTTTTCTACCGTTTGATACCGCGACCTCAAACCCTCTAAGCAGAGATGTTTCAGTTCATCGGCGGCGGTTCTTCCTGGTGGAAGATCAAAGCCAGGGAAATGACGTTTCCCAAGTTCAAGCTCGATAGACACGGAGTCTGCGATTTCCTGACTTCTCGCAACAGCACTATGCACCCACTGCCTGTCATGATCTGTGAATGCTTCATACATTTCAGCCGGACTTTTCAGATAAAACTCTGTCGTATCCATTTTCATGCGCGAAGCATCATTTCGAAATCGACCGGTGTTCACACAAAGCAAGATATCTTGGGCTTCAGCATCTTCACGATTCACGTAATGACAGTCGCAAGTGGCAACTGGTGGGATACCCATTTCATTAGAAAGATCGATCGCAGCTGCCGTTACTTGACGCTGCAAATCCAGGCCATTGTCTTGAACTTCAATGAAATAACGGTCTTTAAAAATCTTCTGAAACCAACTTGCAACCTTTCGTCCTTCATTGAGTGACTCGTTTTGCTCACGAGAAGACCCAACAAGCGCACGACTAAACTCGCTGGAAAGACACCCCGAAAGACAAACTAAACCCTCTGAATGAGCAGCGAGAATTTCACGGTCAATTCGCGGCTTAAAATAGAATCCTTCGAGATACGCCTTCGTTGCAAGTTTTAAGAGATTCGCAAAGCCAGTGCGATTTTGCGCAAGTAGTGTTAAGTGATAGCTCGCCTCTTTCTGGCTACCTCCATCTTTTTGGAAACGGCTACCAGGGGCAATGTATGCCTCATAACCAATAATTGGGTTCAGACCAACGTTTTTAGCTTTGCTATAAAATTCAAGTGCTCCGTGCAGATTGCCATGGTCGGTAATCGCCAAGGAGTTCATTCCCAGTTCACTCGCGCGATGTACAAGCCGATCGATAGAACTCGCACCATCAAGCAAACTGTAATGGGTATGACAGTGAAGATGGGTGAATGATTTAGATGTATCTGCTTCCATCAACGTGCTCTTCCATGGGCTTCGCGAGTGGTGAACTACATGGCATCTTTCAAAAATTTACTCAGTCTGGTGAAGGCTCACCGATCTGTCTCAGCATCTCTGCAAGACTTGCCTGCAAATCAAGCAGTCCCTGCCAAGGAGCAAAGTCTATTTCAACCTTCTCATGTCCTGGACGCATCACGGCTCCTTCCATTGTCTCTCGCAGTATGGCCTGGACATAATCAAGAAGTTCACATAATTCAGCAGACTGAGCAGGGCTTAACTGTTCGGGCATCGGCGGTGGTCCACCAGGGAGAAGTGGGAGCTTTGCATCACCAAGGTCCTCAATAATATCTGACTGATGCTTCGATGCCCGCTCAAGCCGCTCCTGCATTGCGCGGGCCCTATCTTGTTCATCCGCTGGCATTTTTGAGGCGATATCAGCAATCCGACGATCGATATCACTATGCGATCCCATCAATAAGACCGACCGCCCAAGGGCTATCATGTCACCGTCTCGCACNATGCGAACATGNATTTCTTCGCCATTNACCTTTGTTCCNTTCGTGCTGTCCAGATCAGTCAAGACGATNTTCGAGTGATCAGCTTGGAGTTTCAGATGATACCGACTGATTCGCTCATCGTTCAGTTGGATGGTGTTCCCTTCCTCCCGGCCTATCGTTACGGGCGTAGANACGNCATTNTAAATCTTCCCTCGATCAGCACCGTGGAGCACTCGAAGAGTAACATTTGACATGGGCGAAAAAACACGGTTGGAAAGCACGTAAACGAATCAGTGACGCAGGGGAAAATTACCGAATCTCTATCGTGCCTCACAAAACAGAATCGGTCAACTTAACACCAAAAATGATGCCGAACGGAGTCAGTCTTGAAACTCTGAGCTAGCCCATCGCGGAGCGAGACATCGGTTGGTACACTATGNTCNATGCGTCCGTAGCTCAATTGGATAGAGCATCGGTCTTCGGAACCGAGGGTTGGGGGTTCGAATCCCTCCGGGCGTACTGGTTTGCATTCAGCAACCTCAACAAACAGTTGAACTGAGTTGGCTTTTATCGCGCTCAGACGAAACTGTTCAGTAAACACTCATTCTTGATCAATTCCGTCAAGAACAGTTTGAAGACGGCCTTCTGTATCAAAGAACTCAATTCTTCCCTGCTCCTCATCTGGCCGCGTCCCGATCGCCACAGTATTTTCACCAGATGCATCCTTCACCTCTATACGTCCACCACCACCATCTACAACCCGCCCCATATGCAGCAATACGGTTCCGTCGTTAGCTTCGACAAGAATCTCACGGCATCGGACAATAGATGAGGAAAGCACATCTGTTTGTATTTCCAGGCGGGTATCTTCACCCGGACGCATCGCTAATCCGATTGCAAGGAAGAGAAGCGGGTACACTGTCCAACGTTCACGGCTCGTCATGATTTCCTCTGTTTTCAAATGTACATATCTCAATCACCATGAAGTTTTCGTAAACGACCAGACAACCTGAGAATAAGTTGAACTCGCTCAAACACGTCAAGCCAGTCGCTGATAACTGCTTGGAGGGTTTCATCACCTGCAGAAACTATTCCTGTTGAACAACTCAGCCCTACGTGCTGAGCCATTGCTATTCGATATGCTGAAAGAGTTCGGTCACCGTGCATGACAATCGGAAAAAAGTCTTCACTCAAAAACAGTGCAACAGGTACTCTCTGTCCCCCACAAACAGTCAGATGAGCAGCAATTTCTGGCTGTGAGTCACGATCTAAAAATCGCAGGTCAATACACGAAGTGATTTCCGCGAAGTGCCAAAATATCGGACACTGGCTCACGCAATCACCGCACCATGCTCCGGCCAAAACCATAACCGGCATTTTCCTGACAAAGTCTTTGAGCACTCTTTTATGCTCGTCGGAAAGAGATATTTGTGAGCGAGAGGCTTCCCATTTTTCCTGTTGCTCGAGGGTGGCGTGATTTTTTAGAAATGCTTCGTAGGGAAGAGCCTTGCTAAACGCAGACTGCCATGCACTCTGCGTTGGAGGGCTACCTGAATCAGGGATAATAGATTGAGGAGTCGCTATTGGCTGACTAGGTGACATAGGAAACATCCTTTTTATTTAATGAATCAATTTTTTCCGAATTAGCGCGATTTTAGATGAATAGCTGAGGATCGGGATGGTTTTGTGGTTTTCCCTCTCTAAGCTCTCTCACTCAATAGTGTATTCACAAAATCACTCTTGACCCAAGAAACCTTGTGTACTTACCGTCCCGCCATATGGAATGACATTGAACTTGCCGAGGAATGATGATTTCGTGTCTGAACAATGCGTCCAGATGGGCGCAAGAGGCATTCCAAGTACGCATTCCAAACCGACCAATCGCTCCCGGAAATGGCTCAGGTTCTCCGCCCCCCTGGGACCTAAGCCTTTCCGGGGGCCTTTTTTATACGTTGCCGTCACTGGGCGACACGGTTTGCCATAAACGCTTTTCGCAGGCCCGGTACAATAGAGAATAGATGAAGTTTTTTACGTGCGTTTTGCCCCCAACACTTTCACCGTTGAGAACTCAATATTTTCTTAATAATGGCTGACAACCCTCAGAATCATTCCAATACAGGCGTCACACCTCACTCCAATCCTCCGGGATCAAAGATTCTCATTCGTTGGATCTTTGGCGGCCTTACTGTCTGGGGAGTAGCACAAGCCATCGGTGCTTATTCTTTGAACCATGATCCTAGGCGACCTTTGATCGTGCTCGGCTGTATGGCAGCGTTCCTCGGATTTTGGCTTGTGCTGCTTTCTATATGGAAAAAACGGCAGAAGAATTCCTCATATGCAGATGAGTAGAATACAGGTGTCGAACAGACCCCTGTTTTCTCCGCGATAATAAAACGTTCGTTTGAGGATTTGCTATGCATGAGCACAAGAATAATTCGAACGCTTCCTCGGTATCAGAAACACTACCTCCAACACTCTGCAAGCTCCGCACCGGCAGGCGACCTGTCATGGATCGTGTTTCTGCTCCTGAAGGCTTGTCCATAGGCCAGTATTTGATTAGCCGACTTGCTGACTACGGCATCCAGCACGTTTTTGGCCTGCCGGGAGATTATGTCCTTGCTTTCTACAGCATGCTCGAGCACAGCGAAATCAAACTTGTAAGTTGCACGCGAGAAGATTGTGCAGGCTTCGCCGCTGATGCCTATGCTCGTGTTCATGGAATGGGCGCAGTCTGTGTGACGTATGGAGTTGGGGGCTTAAGCCTCGCAAATTCAATAGCAGGAGCCTATGCCGAGCAGAGTCCTGTCATTGTTATTTCCGGAGCAACTGGTTTGAAAGAAAGGGTTAATAATCCCTTGCTCCATCATCGTGTGCGTGATTGGAGCACTCAACTTGATGTCTTTGACAAACTCTGTGCAGCTAGCCTCGAGTTGAATGACCCAGTGACAGCATTCCGTGATATTGACTATGCGTTAGACATAGCACATCGCTTTAAACGTCCGGTTTATCTTGAAGTTCCCCGTGATATGGTTGACGTTGTCCCCGAGCATTCAAGAAATTTTGCACCTCCTCCTATTGAGAGCGACCCTGAAGCACTCGCAGAAGCAATTCGAGAAGCCACGGCAAGGATCGAAAAGGCGAAACAACCAGTCATTGTTGCTGGAGTCGAACTTCATCGGTATGGGCTGCAAGGAGAAACGCTTGCCCTAGCGAATGCAACTGGAATTCCAATAACTGCCTCAATGCTGGCGAAAAGTGTGATATCCGAGACACATCCTCTCTACCTAGGACTTTATGAAGGCGCGATGGGCAGAGAGCAAATTTCTTCTTTCGTAGAACAGAGCGATTGCGTCATCCTACTTGGAACAATGCTCACTGACGTAAATCTTGGCATCTTCACAGCAAAGTTAAATCTTGCGAACAGCATTCTGGCAACCAGTGAGGAATTACGAATAAGTCACCATCATTTCCATAATGTACTCATCGAAGACTTCATCCAAGGTTTGGCTGAATCATGCCCTAAAGCTCGAAAACAAACCCTTCCCCCAGGACCATCCGTGGCACGGGAACCATTTATTCTTGAAAAGGACAGGCTAATCACAACAACCCGTCTCGTGAGAAGACTCGATGAGTCGCTCGACGATAAAACAATCGTGATTGCTGATGTTGGTGATGCCCTGTTTGCTTCGAGTGAACTTGTCATTCGAGGCCAGACAGAATTCCTTTCACCTGCCTATTACACGTCGATGGGTTTCGCTGTACCGGCTGCAATTGGTGCCAAGATGGCGAGGCCGGATCTAAAGACTATTGTCCTCGTCGGTGATGGTGCTTTTCAGATGACAGGCATGGAATTATCAACCATTATCAAGCATCGGTTGGCAGCAACAATAATTGTTCTCGATAATGGTGGCTATGGAACAGAACGACTCATTCACGAAGGCAGGTTCAACGACATCAACGTCTGGCAATATCAGATGCTTCCCCAAGTGCTAGGTGGTGGCAAAGGATATGAAGTTCGTACCGAGGGTGAATTTGATAAAGCTTTAACAGCCGCTCAATCAAATGAAACTGAAGTAAACCTTATCCGGGTGCACATAGGCCGTGAAGATCACAGCCTCACCCTTGATCGCCTTGGTGCCGGTCTGGCAAAAATTGTTCACTCGTAGACGATAAATCACTATGCGCGTCTATCTCGCTCGCTCTTATGCTACTACTCGAGATATCCATACGAAACTCTCGCTCCGAAACGAAATATGTGATTTCTCTGAGTGCTAAAGGCACATCACAAGTACTTGGGTTTTGGAACCCCTGCTCTCGCATCCGCCCGAAAACAATTAAACCACGTGAATGACGACGAATCGCACGCATTGCATCACTCATCTTTTTTTTAGAACCAGAATAGTATTTTGGGTCAATGAGTCGCACGAATGTATCCGCTCCCATCACAAATGTTGACTGCGGAAAAACATGAATTTTTTCTATAAAAGTCGCCGCACGTGAAAGCCAAAGCGTCTCCCCCTTGAATTGCTCTACTCGTCGTGAAACTTCAATGTAATCCAACATTGGCTTGTCTACATTGGTTACAGACAACTCCCATTCGACAGGTCGTTCTGCTATTTCCTCGGCGATGCGAGCCATCGCAAGATGCCCCTGGTGGAGAGGCGCAAATGAACCACTGAATATGAGTCGATTATTTGATTGCTCAGCGCGTTGACCTGTTTGCACACCACCGGTAATTTGAATTGGCATTGCACCTTCTTTTTGGCCAAACAATTCTTGCCAACTAAGTGGCGCCGTATATTCAACGCGATCAATTTCTTCCTCTGGAAGAAGCAGTGATTCTAATTCCTTTCGCCAAGGGTTCGTTACGCTTCTTGTAGCAGTACTGACCAACACATCCAGGCATAGCAATGCTGCAACATGCTCTTCTTCTAGTCTACTCCTTGCGTTTTTTGTCAATTTCAATGTGGCAGTAACCGTTCCCTCTAGCCGGTGTGTTGCTACATGCACACGGTGCTGACCCTTTTTTGGCTTACCTGATCGCAAACTCGCTGTTACGGAAACTCCAATATTATTTTCAACCTGACTTGCAAGCTCGATACTTCGTTGCCAGCCAGCCACCGCCAACTGCCTCGCGGTACGATCGCTACAGTAGGCCTCAGGCTCACTACCCAAAACTTTTGCAACAGCTGACTTTGCATACGGTACAAGGACTTCAAGCATGACATCGCTAGCCCCACCTCCTGCAAATAATTGGGAAATAACCTGCGTGCCACCTCCGGACACGATCAATACGACCTGTGCACCGGAGCGGCTTAACGATTCAATGGGAGTACGACGAAGAGAAGATTTCATGGAAAATCATTCAAATTATTACTTGTACATTCCGGCTTGAATGCGACTGCGTTCAACAACCTAGGTTAAATGCTCCGCCAGCTCTCAAACAGGACTCACTATTTGACACTATTGAATTAACAAAACAATGAAGAAGCCGTTCATTTCGCTCATTTTTCGTTGAAAAATAATTAGCATGTTGATATCAAAACCTGAAGAGATGTTTATGATGTGATAACTCTCCTGACAGAAAAATATGGGAACCAAAAATTTCACTTACGGAGACTTATAGTTTCCTCAACAGGCAAATCTTTATTTAAAGATCACCTGCCATCATTCATACCAAAGGAGTTTTATTGTGCGTGTTGCCATTATTGGTGTTGGTGCGATAGCGGAGATACATGCCCGTGCCCTCGCCGACATCTCTTCCATAGAACTCGTTTCGGCTTGCTGTCGCACTGAAGAAAAAGGACTTCGTTTCGCCGAACAACATGATTGTTCATGGTATCCAGATCCGGTGCGTATGATTCGTCGAGAAAAGCCTGATGTTGTTACGATTGCAACTCCTTCTGGTGCCCACCTTGAAGTAGCCCTCAAAGCAATAAGGAAAGGGGTTCACGTTCTTTGTGAAAAACCTCTAGAGATCACGACTCGACGAATCGATCGAATGATAAGAGCGGCTGAAAAAGCAGGAGTCAGCTTAGGTGCGATCTTTCCCCAAAGATTCAATCCAGTTTTACAAGCTGTGCATGCTGCATCAGCAGCTGGCAGATTTGGTGATCTTGCTGTCGCATCAAGTGCAGTTCCGTGGTGGCGAGATGATGCCTACTACGGGAAAGGACGTTGGCAGGGAACTCTCGCATTGGATGGGGGTGGTGCCTTAATGAATCAGTCAATACACGGTGTTGATGCCCTACAATGGATCGCTGGTGCATCCATGCCTGATATCTCAACTACCACCAATCCAATTGAAAGTGTTGCTGCTTTTACTGCTTTAAAATCACACTCGCCAGAATGTGTTGAAGTTGAGGATACATGTCTTGCAGTCCTAAAACTTAAAAATGGGGGGCTCGGCCAATTGTTGGCGACAACAAGCCTGTTCCCCGGCCAATTACGCCGCTTTATCTTCGGGGGTCGTGGTGGAACCGCAGAAATTGAGGAAGAACAAATCGTGAACTGGCAGTTCCAGGATTCGCACTCTGATGACGACGCTATCCGCTCGCGTTTTGGTGCCACGAGTGGCACCTCAGGAGGTGCTGCTGATCCGATGGCCATAAATTATTCCTGCCATACTCGAAATTTTTCTGAATTTTTTGATGCTGTGTCAGCCGGTATAAAACCAAAATTAGACGGCCACGAAGGTCGTAAGGCAGTTGCAATCATTGAAGCATGTTATAAATCAGCAACAACCGGTAAAGTAATTAAAATCACAGATTGAATCTTTGCGCCTGTACCACTCCCGGAAGCTATTACATGCAGTATGGAATCTGTAATGAGACGTTTGGCAACTGGCCGTTTAAACGTGCATGTGAATTTGCCGCTGACGCTGGATATACGGGACTCGAGATTGCGCCGTTTACTTTAGGTGAAAACCCTAATGAGCTCTCATCGAATCAAAGAGGAGAACTGCGTCGCACCATAGCGCAAGCTGGGCTTGAATGTATCGGCCTGCACTGGCTTCTTGCGAAGACTGCTGGGCTTCACGTAACTTCTCCTGATGCGGACACTCGTGGTCGAACTATTTCCTACCTCACAGACTTGGCTCGTTTATGCAGGGACCTTGGAGGAAAGACCCTTGTCTTTGGTTCACCTCAACAAAGAAATCTGGTGGCTGAGGTTACTGAACAAGATGCTCACTCATTTCTGCAAGAAGTTTTTGGTGCTTTGGTCCCTGTTCTTGAGGAAACCGACACGGTCATTACCCTGGAACCACTTGCTCCAATTGAGACTGATATTCTCACTACCGCAGATGAAACTCGACAATTAATTGATTCGATTGGCTCGCCACATATTCGGCTCCACCTCGATGTGAAGGCCATGGCAACCGAGGACCAATCAATACCAGAGATCATTCACGCGAGTGCTGCACATCTCGAGCATTTCCACGCAAATGACATCAATCTTCAGGGACCAGGGTTTGGAGCGATCGATTTCGCACCGATATTCAAGGCTCTACATGAAATATCGTATAGCGGATGGGTGAGCGTTGAAGTATTTGATTATGGCCCGGGAGCTGAGCGGCTCGCTCGCGAAAGCATTCAATACATGCAACAAGTCGAAGAAGACATTGAGTAGCATTCTGGAAAATACACCTGTTTTTCAGGTGTGCGTTAGTTTCCCAAAGATATTGAGTCTTTTCGACAAATCGTCGCCATATAGTAGCGCACGACCCGAAACTATCAGAACGTTAATTCAAACGATGGAAAGTGACTGCACCGGTACACAAAACCTATTTTGATGTACTTTATCTTTCA
>NZNR01000088.1 GCA_002694955.1 Planctomycetaceae bacterium | reverse complement strand
TGGGCAATGGTTACGGCCAGCCATCATCGCCACAACAAGATAATTCTCAGACAATTGTTCCTTCACCATCATTGCGACCAATTCCGCCAGCATCGAGCAGTTCAACGAGTAATATCCGAAACTCATACGGAACACCGCTAAGAGGTAATAGTGACATGCCCGTGCTCCCTGGTAATGGACCAACAACATCTACTAGAGCATTTCCAAAACTTCTAGAGCCCACTGGTCACACCACGTCGTGGAAGCCAGTAAGCCAGAAAACACCATTCCGGCCGCAGAAGTTGGAAAATCAAAATTCTTGGCAACCAGCATTCACGAAAGTGCCTTGTGGCGAATATGCTCAAGGGTGGCAGTCGACGTATCCGACTGCAGCCCTACCAAAAACCGCTCAGTAGCCTTCATCGTGACAAATGCAGAGATTGCGTCGATTTTCGACCATGTAGCTGATCTTCTGGAGTATCAGGGGAGTAATATCTTCCGCGTTCGGGCCTACAGGAATGCAGCCCGATTAGTCCTCGGAATAGTTGAGCCGCTGACAGCCATCCGCGAAGCGAACGATCGCTCTTTCCTTGATTTTGATGGTATCGGCAAAGATCTTGCTGAAAAACTGGAAACGTTGTTAGACAGCGGCCAGTTACCAATGCTTAAACAGTTGGAAGAAGAGGTCCCCAACGTTGTTTTTGATCTAATGCGCGTGCCAGGTCTTGGCCCGAAAAAGGTAAAATTGTTGATGACGGCACTTCAGCTCGAGTCGCTTGAAGATTTAGAGGCAGCCTGCCAAGAGGGTAAAGTCAGCCTTCTCAAAGGGTTTGGTAAAAAAACCGAGCAAGCGATCCTCTCAAATATTGCTTTTGCTCAGAATCCAGACAACTCAAGAGTACTTTGGGATGAGGCAGACCAGATTATTTCCCTTTTGATTCAATGGATGAAAAAGTCGGATTCAGTTCATCGAATTGAGGCAGCAGGAAGCTGGCGTCGCGGGAAAGAGACTGTTGGAGATCTGGATCTTCTCGTTGAGAGTGATCAGGCAAAAGAGGTAATGGATCATTTTCTTGCGTGGGAACACACGGATCATGTGATTGTGCAAGGAGATAGCAAAACAAGTATCCGAGGCCCGCATGGGATTCAGGTTGATATGCGTGTTGTAGAAAAACAATCATTTGGTGCCGCATGGCAGTACTTCACGGGATCAAAGGAACACAACGTTAAATTACGGAGTCGAGCTAAAAAACTCGGATTTTCCATTAATGAGTATGGTGTAACAGAACTGAATAAAACTGATGGAAAGATCCTTGCTGGAAAAAGTGAGAAAGATGTTTATGCAGCCGTAGGTCTCGAATGGATTCCCCCGGAACTACGTGAAGATCGTGGCGAATTTGAATTATCTGAAAAGGCTGAGCTTCCAAAACTGATTACGCTTGCAGATATACGTGGTGATCTTCATATGCATACGACTGCGACAGACGGTGAGGCGACGCTGGCTGAAATGGTAGCAGCAGCTATGGATCGAGGACTGATGTATATCGCAATTACAGACCATAGTAAAAGAGTAACAATGGCTCGAGGGCTCGATAAAAAAAGGCTTTTTAAGCAGTGGGAAGAGATTGATCAATTAAATGAATCTTTAGCACAAGATGAATCACAGCCGCTTGTTATTCTGAAAGGAATCGAAGTTGATATTCTGGAGAAAGGGGGACTCGATTTACCAGAAGAAGTACTTGCACATGCAGATTGGGTTGTTGCGAGCCTGCATTATGGTCAGCAGCAGTCTCAAGAACAAATCACAGGTCGCATTTTAGATGCGATATATCACCCTCATGTTCATTGCATAGGTCACCCAACTGGTCGCCTGATTAATCGGCGTCCCGCTTACAAGGTCGACTTCCAAGCTATCATTGATGCAGCTGCAGAAAGTAATACATGCCTCGAGATCAATGCGAACCCTTGGCGACTCGATCTTGATGACCGTCTTTCTGCTGCAGCCAAGGAGGCCGGAGTAAAGCTCGCTATATCGACAGACGCTCATTCAACTGCTGGGCTTGATGTGATGCGATGCGGCATCTTGCAGGCAAGAAGGGCGGGTTTAGAAGCGCGAGATGTGGTCAACACCAGGTCACTTCCATTGCTCANAGAACTNTTTAAACAAACCTAACGANTCACCCTGAAAAGTCTTTTTCAATTTGAATGAAAAGAGGTGCTTTACTTCGGGTCTTGAACACAGCGAAAGCCTATATGATTACACCCGCTCGAAACCTCACCTTTTCCTCGAGTTCCAAGAATATAACGTGAGCAGTACTGGTCAGTGCATAGAAAGGAACCACCTCGCTGAATACGTTTTTCTACACCCGGTTCCTGCGGGTCAAAGCTTGTATCTGGTCCAGTTGGATTGACTGTAGAAGACTCACCACTTTTCTGTTTCTGATAAGTGTCTGGACGATACCAGTCAGCACACCATTCCCAAACATTACCAGATACGTCATACAAACCGTATTTGTTGGGAGGGTACTGACCGACTGGTGCAATTCCAGCAAAGCCATCCTCGGCAGTGTTCTGACTGGGAAACTGGCCTTGCCATGTGTTTGCCATCCATTTTNCTTTTGGACGGAATTCATTGCCCCAAGGATAAACGTTTCCAGTAATGCCNCCACGTGATGCAAATTCCCACTCCGCCTCAGTCGGCAGACGTTTTCCAGCCCATTTGGCATANGCAACGGCNTCTTCAAAGGCAACATGAACGACAGGAAAGTTTTCTTTACCCTCTATTGTCGATTCGGGTCCAAGAGGATGGCGCCAGTCTGCTCCCGGGACATATGCCCACCATTGAAGATGGTTCGATAAGGGAACAGGTCGTTCTGGTGGCGTAAATACAATCGACCCAGCAACAAGTTTTTCCGGTGGGGCACCGGGGAAATCTTCAGGTCGAGGTGGTATCTCTGCAATCGTTACATAATCTGTAGCCTCAACAAATTTGTTGAATTCNTCATTGGTTACCTCTGTAGTATCGATCCAGAATCCATCTACGGTTACAGAATGAATAGGCCGAGCATCAGCCATCGGCTTGTCTCCNCCGTACGGTATTCCCCGGGGGTCTTGACATCCCATTGAAAAAGTTCCGCCTGGAACCCAAACCATTCCTTCTGGAGTGGTGCCAGGAGATGGGCTACTCGCAACCTTAGTTTTTTCAAAGCCAGCAGGGGTAATCTGTGCCTGCGGTGCCTTCTGTACAGCAGCAATGGGGCTGCTGTTAGATGTTTGTGTGAGTGTTTTTTTTGTTGGTATTACAAGTCGGCAACAGGCCCAAAGAAGAAGTGCTGCACCAATGCCAATGCTGATTTGGATGCCAGTTGAGTTAATGAGACGTTGCAAAAGCTTCGAACTTTGTTCAGCGTGTTCTGGATTTCGAGTGTTTCGATTATTCATTATCAAGAGCCTCTTNTAAACTTTTGGAGATCGAGTGTCGGCGCTTTCTCGTCCACCAACCNAAAAAAACAGTGCATGACAAATTTGCGAGTTCCTGCTCCTCCTGTTGCATATTGTGAATCACATTTAATATGTCGTCAGTTACAGGTTCTTTCGAAAGTTGATTCAAAATCTCTGAAGCCGCTGTATGGTCGGTGAAGTNACCAAGTTTTTTTTGGATTTTCTTGAGGCTAGTTCTGCATTTCTCAAGAGAACAGTTCGTGTCTTCATTCGGCATAAGTTCTAAAGCATAGCGAAGTTTTTTTCCTGCGATTCGCAGGCTGTGAAGCTGTTTAGGATTTTTCTTAGTTGAGTTGGAAAATTTGGAAAAAGTTTTGTACGGCTTTCTTATGTGCTTGCGTACAAATTTGAGATAACCGACATTTTTTGTTTGTACTTGGTCTTTGAGAGCGGCAACCCGTAATGGCCACTCCCAAGAAACGAGTTCAGAATACATGGTATCAAGANATTCTCGATTTTGATNTTGTTGCTTTACTGTCAATTGCAAAACTCTTTCCACAAATGAATCATTAGCGATATGCAGGTCGCTCCGCAGAGGAATATGTTGACGCAATCTATCACATAAAACGTCATAGTCTCGGGTCATTCCAGCAGCCTGCCTCAAATCACGAAGCTTTTNTTTGAAAGTAGAAACGACTGCTTTCGGTAGGAGGGGGGCGAACGTAGACAGTGCAACGAGTGCTCTTCGTGAGGAGACTCTTAGGTGACGAACTGCTTCTGGGTCGGCAGTAGACTCATTAGCTACTACACATGCGTTCCATACAGCATTGAGAAGAGTATGTAATTTTATTTTTACAACATCAGATGCTGAATGATTCATGTGGCACGGAATTTGGTTACGAATTACAGGAAGGTTTTTTCCGTGTCGTGGCCGACTTCAACCCGAGAAGGCCATCTTCGTCAGAACGTTCGAATTCGTACCGACTCGCTGTTCAGTAAATCACTCATTTGTCACTGCAGAGAACTATGACTCGATTGATTTAACAATCGAATCATTCGGGTTCTGAAACTATTACAGTATTGATGTCTCTCGTTAGAGGCTTTCGCCGAGGCTATCAGTGTTGCTGGAACTTTCAGGGATACCTCCGACAGTCGTGCTTCCACTATTTGTCAGGCCTTCGGNTCCTGCTGCAATCTCTTCCTCAGTTTGTTCAGCAGCCTCTAAAAGTGGGAAATCACGCGCTAAAAGATCTTCTCGATCAATCCGTAACGCTTCAAGTGCCTCAGGGCGAACCCGCACTTCTGAAGTTTGGAAGGTATTGAAGCCAGTCCCTGCAGGAATCAAATGACCCAGAATAACGTTTTCCTTCAGTCCGACTAAATTATCCACTCGACCAGCAAGTGCAGCTTCAGTCAAAACTTTCGTAGTTTCTTGGAAGCTAGCTGCCGAGATAAAACTGGAGCTCTGTACGCTGGCCTTTGTAATACCCAGTAGCTGGGTGCTCGCTGTGGCAGGTTTTGGCTTGATTCCCTTTGCTGGAGTGCCGCCAAGAGCTTCAATTGATTCATTGTTCTGAGCGAGAATGTCTTTCGGCACAATCGCACCAACCTCAAATTCACTGTCGCCCTTGTCAGTTACACGCAGGCATTCAGCAATCTGCTCATTTGCCTGCCTAAACTCATGCTTATCAAGCATGCTGCCGGGCAATAATTTCGTGTCTCCCACAGTGTCAATTTTCACCTTCCGGAGCATCTGCGAAACAATTATTTCAATATGCTTATCATCAATTTCAACACGTTGACTGCGATAGACATTTTGAATTTCGCGAACAAGGTATCTCTGGACTTCTTCTTCACCAGAAATTCGAAGAATGTCATGTGGAACCAAAGGTCCGTCAACAAGCGCTTCACCCGCTCGAACAATGTCTCCAGCATGCACTCGCATATGCTTGCCGTGGGTGATCAAATGTTCTCGTTCAACACCACTTTCGTTTCGAACTATGATCGTTCGCTTGCCCCGTCGTTTTTCACCACTGACTTCAACCTTCCCATCAATTTCAGCCATGATGGCAGGGTCTTTNGGCTTTCTNGCNTCAAAAATTTCAGTTACTCNNGGNAGGCCACCNGTNATGTCNTGNGTACCNCTTGCTTCACGNGGCGTTTTNGCNAGGATATGNCCNGCNNNAACACTTTCACCTGGCGAGACTTCGATATAGGCCTTTTCGGGAAGATAGTAGAAATCAAGAATCTTTCCTGATTCATCTTCAAGAACAACTTGTGGGTGATAGACACCCTTATGCTCCATAATCATCCGACGAATATGACCACTTGGATCTTTTTCTACCCGTAGGGTTTCGCCGTCGACAACATCTTCATAACGAACCTTACCTGCCACCTCCGAAAGAATAGGAATTGAGTGTGGATCCCATTGCACAAGCACTGTGCCCGGTTTTACCTTGTCGTTTTCGGCGACCTTAAGTATTGCTCCAGCAGGGATATCAAACTTGTCAATTTCTCGACCCTTGTCGTTCAGGATCGCGATCTCACCGTTCCGGGCAAGGACAATCTGTTCACCTTCTTCATTCTCAACAGTTCGGAGGCGAGTGAATTTGGCAGTACCTACGTGTTTCGATTTGTATTCATTTTCTTCGACGTCGCGTTGTCCAACTCCACCGATGTGGAATGTTCTCATCGTGAGTTGTGTACCAGGCTCGCCGATACTCTGGGCACCAATAATCCCAACAGCCATGCCCTCTTCAACCAATGATCCTGTTGATAGATCCATACCATAGCAGAGGCGGCAAACACCTAATGGTGCCTCGCAGGTAAGTGGGCTACGAACCTGAATTTTCTCAAGTCCTAGAGCCTCGATCTCGCGTGCCAATTTAGGCGTGATGAGTTGGTCTTCTTCTACAACAACTTCATCGGTGATGGGATTGGTGATATTGGTTCGACTTACTCGACCGCGGATACTATCAGCAAGATTGACTTCCACCTTTTCGCCACGATAGATAACAGTTTTCTCAATACCCTGAGTTGTTCCACAGTCATGCATTGTGACGACAACGTTTTGAGCGACGTCAGCTAGCTTTCTCGTGAGATACCCTGAATCAGCAGTTTTCAAAGCAGTGTCAGCCAGCCCTTTTCGGGCTCCGTGAGTAGAACTGAAGTATTCGAGAACGGTAAGACCTTCTCGGAAGTTTGCTTTAATGGGAGTCTCAATGATCTTGCCAGATGGCTTTGCCATCAGTCCTCGCATGCCAGCCAGTTGACGAATCTGTTCAACACCACCTCGAGCACCCGAATGAGCCATGAGATAGATCGGATTTACGTAGCCCGAATATCGATTGCTGGAACCTGTGTCTTGCTTCAGGTCATCCATCATTTCTTTCGTGATCTGTTCACGAACATGGGTCCACGTATCGAGAACCTGGTTGTATCGCTCTCCGTCAGTGATGACACCACGTGCATAAAGTTTGGCAATTTTCTTAACCTGCTTGTCAGCAGTATTGAGAATCTCAGGCTTATTATCAGGAGTGATGAGGTCATCAGTCGCAAAGGAAAGCCCGCTATTCGTGCTCCAGCTAAAGCCCACACGATTCATGTTGTCCAAAAGATCGATAGTGTGACGTCTTCCGAGCAGTTGATAGCAATCAGAAATTACCTTTGCTAATTCACTCGAACGCATTGGTAAGTTGTAGAAGAGCATGCTTTCGGGAAGAATCGAGTTGAAGAGAACGCGGCCAGCAGTTGTCTCTGCAATCGCTCCAGATTCACCGACAGCACCTTTTTCGTTAATTTCACTGCGGTGTTCCGGTAATTTGACTTTGATGATCGCATGCGTGTCGACCTTGCCGAGAGAATGCGCCATCTCAACTTCTGCAAAACTCCGAAAGACCATTCCTTCACCGCGACGGCCAGCCATTGACATGGTCAGGTAGTAACATCCCATCACAACGTCCTGCGACGGCGAGATAATCGGGGCGCCATTGGACGGGCTGAAAATATTATTTGTGGCAAGCATCAGGGTGTGTGCTTCCACCTGTGCTTCAATAGAAAGTGGAAGATGGACCGCCATCTGGTCTCCATCAAAGTCGGCATTGAATCCTTTGCAAACGAGAGGATGCAGTTTGATAGCATTTCCCTCAACGAGAACAGGCTCAAAAGCCTGAATACCCATTCTGTGAAGCGTAGGAGCTCGATTCAGGAGAACAGGATGGTTGTGAATGACCTCTTCGAGGATATCCCAAACCTCGGCATCCTTACGTTCGAGCATCTTTTTGGCACTCTTAATCGTATCAGCATGACCAAGGTCTTTGAGACGCCTGATAATAAATGGCTGATATAACTCGAGAGCAATCTTCTTTGGAAGCCCGCACTGATGCAGGCGAAGCCGTGGGCCGACAACAATGACACTTCGAGCGGAGTAATCCACTCGCTTTCCGAGAAGATTTTCACGAAAGCGGCCCTGCTTGCCTTTGATCATGTCAGTAAGGCTCTTCAGTGGCCGATTACTTGAGGCAAGAACAGGCCGCTTACAACGGTTATTGTCAAATAGTGCGTCCACAGATTGCTGCAGCATTCTTTTTTCATTGCGGATAATGACTTCAGGAGCATTGAGGTCAACAAGCTTTTTCAATCGATTATTACGATTGATTATTCGTCGATAGAGGTCGTTGAGATCACTCGTAGCAAAATTGCCGCTATCAAGCATTACGAGCGGACGAAGATCTGGAGGAATGACAGGAATGACATCAAGCACCAGCCACTCTGGTTTGTTCTCACTATCGCGAATCGCTTCGACAATTTTTAATCGATTAACAAGGTCTTTGGCTTTCTGCTTGGAGCCTGTTTCTTCGAGTTCTGTGCGGAGTTCTTTTGAAAGCTCAACAAGGTCAAGATCATTGAGCATTTTTCGTACGGCTTCAGCACCCATTTCAGCCTCAAAAGCTGTCTCACCATACTCGTCTCGAGCCGCACGGCATTCCTCTTCAGATAGCAACTGCTGTTTCTTGAAAGGCGTATCTTTAGGGTCAAGGACAACATAGTCCTGGAAGTAGATTACCTTCTCTAGACTGGAGGTCTTCATGTCAAGCAAGGCGCCCAGACGGCTTGGCATGGCCTTGAAGAACCAGATGTGAACAATTGGGGCTGCAAGTTCAATATGCCCCATTCGTTTGCGGCGAACGCGACTGTGAGTAACTTTCACCCCGCATCGGTCACAAATCATCCCCTTGTATTTCATGCCCCGGTATTTTCCGCACGAGCATTCCCAGTCCTTCTCAGGGCCAAAGATTTTTTCGCACATGAGCCCATCTTTTTCGGGACGGTATGTACGGTAATTAATAGTCTCAGGTTTTTTTACCTCGCCGAATGACCAGCTACGAATGTCGTGCGGTCGAGCTAGGCTAATTTTTACGGCTGAGTAGTCATTGACGCGATCGTAGGTTGCTTCGCCGATGCTCACGGAGAGTTCTCCAAAGGATAGTCAATTAGTGGTGTTAAAAATTTTGTGGGACAATAACAGGTGAACAAAAAGCATTTCACAATGCCGTTTGTTAATTCTCAGTATTAGATGCGACGTTTCTCTAATTGCATGTTCAAAGCCAGACCACGAATTTCGTTCGTGAGCACATCGAAGCTGGCGGGAGTCCCAGCCTCGAGGGTATTTTCACCTTTGACCATGCTTTCATAGATTTTGGTTCTTCCCTCAACGTCATCGCTTTTGACAGTAAGAAGTTCTTGCAGGATATAGGCAGCGCCATACGCTTCTAGAGCCCAGACTTCCATTTCGCCAAACCTCTGTCCACCAAACCGTGCTTTGCCACCGAGTGGCTGCTGAGTGATAAGTGAGTACGGACCTGTGGATCGGGCGTGAACCTTATCATCAACGAGATGGTGTAACTTCAGCATGTAGATATATCCCACAGTTGTTTCCTGCTCGAGTGGCTCACCCGTGCGACCATCAAACAACTTAGCTTTTCCATGCTTCGGAAGTTTGGCATCCTCTAGAACAGCGTTGATTTCTTCTTCACTTGCACCATCAAAGACAGGAGTGACAGCTTGGAATCCAAGCATCTTTCCTGCCCATCCAAGATGTGTTTCAAGGATCTGGCCAACATTCATTCGACTCGGAACGCCAAGTGGATTAAGCATAATCTGAACAGGCGTGCCGTCAGCGAGAAATGGCATATCTTCCTTCGGTAAAATCTTGGCGATAACACCCTTGTTTCCATGCCGCCCCGCCATCTTGTCACCAACAGATATAACTCGCTTCGCAGCAACATAAACCTTGACCATCTGCAGGACTCCAGGCCGTAGTTCATCGCCACGTTTCATGCTGTTCAGGCGACGCTCTTTCGCATCAAGGGCTTCTTCAACAGCAGGCCACAACGCTTTGTAGAGCTTTTCAATTTCGGCTTTTCTCTGTGGCGAGCGGATATCAAGGCCTTCAAGAGAGAACTCAGATGCTCGTTCTGCAACAACTTTATGATCTTGGTTTCGAACGAGGGGGCTGCCGTCGGCAGCAGCAAGCGGCTTCTGTAAAACCTTCTCAATTTCCGCAACAAGTAAGCCGAAGGCTTCAGCAACCATAAGGTTTCCTTCGCTTTCAACTTCCTTAAGTTGTTTCTGAAAATCTCGTCGCTCTTCTTCTGAAAGACTCATCTGCCGAGCAAATTTTTCTGTGGCAATTACGATGCCCTCTACTCCAGAAGGAACTTCAAGTGAATCATTCTTTACATCTTCGCCAGCTCGCCCAAAAATTGCGTGAAGAAGTTTTTCTTCCGGAGTGAGTTCTGTTTTGCTCTTCGGTGAAACTTTCCCAACAAGAATATCACCAGGGCGGACATAGGTGCCTATTCGTACGATGCCGCCATCATCGAGATTGTGTAGTGCTCGCTCGCCNACATTTGGGATATCACGGGTAAATTCTTCTCGGCCGAGTTTTGTGTCCCGAATTTCAATGTCGTACTCTTCGATGTGAATCGATGTGTATACATCGTCTTCAACGAGTTCTTCGCTAATAATGATGGCATCTTCGAAATTGAACCCATCCCACGACATGAAGCCAACAAGAACATTGCGACCAAGAGCCAATTCACCTTTAAATGTAGCGGCTCCGTCAGCAATTACTTCATTCTTCTCAACCTTTTGACCAAGTTGAA
This sequence comes from Planctomycetaceae bacterium, assembly GCA_002694955.1. Next base: position 3,023 of record NZNR01000088.1, on the reverse strand, counting down.
CGATGGGCTTTTGATTTTGGCAGGTTCTTTCATTCAGACCAACATATTTTCGTAATTTGTATGTGTCCGTTTCATTTATTTCAATTGAATCTGCGTCAACGTAGGTGACAGTCCCCTTACGGTTGGCCCGAACGAGCAAGCCAGAGTTGGCGGCAACCTCTCGCTCCATACCCGTTGCCACGATTGGCGGCTCTGTCACAAGCAGTGGAACTGCCTGACGTTGCATGTTTGAACCCATTAACGCACGGTTAGCGTCATCATGCTCGAGGAATGGAATGAGCCCTGCTGATACACCAACCATTTGACTCGGTGCAACATCGATGTACTGAATCTTTTCAGCTGGTACGAGCACGAAGTCTCCTCGATATCGAGCAACAATCGTCTCTCCGTGGACTTTGCCATCAACAACGGGAACATCCGCAGGTGCCAGATAAGCCTCATGCTCCTCATCGGCCCGTAGCCATACCACGTCATCGAGAAGTTTGCTCTTCGATACTTTGCGGTATGGAGTAACAAGAAATCCATACGAGTCGACACCGGAGTAAATCGCTAAACTGGAAATGAGACCAATATTGGTTCCTTCGGGGGTTTCNATAGGACAGATCCGCCCATAGTGGGATATGTGGACGTCACGAACCTCAAACCCTGCCCGCTTCCTATTGAGACCACCTGGGCCAAGGGCTGAAAGGCGTCGCTCGTGTGTAAGCATCGAAAGAGGATTTGTCTGGTCAACAACCTGAGAAAGCTCTCCCCTACCAAAAAAGTATTCTATGGCTGCAGAGATGCTTTTGGGATTGATTAGCGAACGTGGCGTCATCTCAGAAACATCTTTGAGACTCATTCGCTCCTGAACAGTTCTCCGGAGTTTGAGGAATCCCTTACGGAGTTCGTCACTGGCGAGTTCATCAATTGTCCGCAATCGTCGATTTCCCAGATGGTCAATGTCATCAACTTCGACTGTTTCATTTTCACTGTTCATCAACTCGAGCATGTAGCGGATTGCAGCAATCAAGTCATCAGCACGAAGGGTCATTTCTGTTTCAGGAACAGATAGACCAAGTTTTCTATTTATTCGAAATCTACCCACTCGACCCAAACGATAGCGATTCGTGTCACGGAACTTTTCGTCAAAAAGTGTCGTTGCTTTTTCCAGGGCTGCTGGATTACCAGGTCGTAATCGTTGGTAAATACGAATAAGCGCGTCTTGATGGCTAGGAGCCACTGAGGTCCTTTTCTTGGCCTCATCNGCATCTTCTCGCAGACTATTTTCAATAAGCGGCATTTTGTTCGTAGGCATCAACTCCACCGCCTTTAGGCCGGAGGAGCAGATTAGCTCAGACTGATCCCGAGTGATCGTGCAGCCAGCTTCCACGATAATTTCGCCCGCACGGTCACTGCTCTTGGGGTAAACAATGTCGTCAGCGGCAGTCTTGCCTTCAAGTTTCGAGACACTACGACTTCCAGCAACTTTTTCAACTTTTGTTTTGTTGAACAACTTTAGNATGTCGGAGTCGCTGCTGAGTTTAGGNTCCATTGCCCGAAGCAGAGTCAGCGCAGAAAATTTTCCACTTTGATCAATCCGAACCTGCAGCGTGTCTTTCTTTGACACGTTGAGTTCGATCCAACTGCCTCGTTCAGGAATTATTCGACAATTATACGTTTTGCGATCGGTTGATTCAGTATCCGCAACAAAGTCTATACCCGGAGAACGGTGCAGTTGACTTACAACAACACGTTCAGCCCCATTGATGATAAATTCTCCGCCGCCCATCATGATTGGGACATCACCGAGATACACTTCTTCTTCGATTGGCTCCTCTCGGGTGAGCCGAAGCCAGACACGGAGCGGACGACCGTAGGTGAGACGAAGTTGTCGGCATTCGTCTGGATCGTATCGCGGTTTTCCGAGATCGTACCGAACATACTCTAAGCGAACGCTCTTATCGTAGCTCTCGATTGGAAATATTTCCCGAAGGACGCCTTCTATACCCTGGTCCTTTCTTTTGCTTGGCAGAACGTCGTATTGCAGAAATGACTCAAAGAAGCGAGTTTGGATTTCCGTCAAATCGGGCATCTCGTGGCTGCTTCGATTGCTACCAAAGTGACGAACTTCTGCGGGTTGGAGTCGGCGAACAGCACGAGTTGCCATTGACAAATCACTCCTTAGAGGAAAAACATGAAACGAATTGGGCTACGGTTATTTTGGGGGCAGGACAAGTTTCAAACACCATTCAGCACAAATACTGAGTTGGTGATTCAAACGGAGTCGAACGTTAGTGGACAAACACCGACTGGTGATCAGGTGTGATCAAATTACTGGACACAGGAATTCCGCAGTGAGCGGGTTCGAAACAGAAGGCATGCACGCAAATACTATACCGTTTCCTAGTCAAGCCGCCAATGGGCTCACCAGAAAATGGACAAACTTCTAGGAAATTACTTGACAGATACCTTAGCCCCAGCTTCTTCAAGCTCTTTCTGGAGTTTTTCAGCGTCTTCCTTCGAAATGCCTTCTTTAACCTTACCAGGAGCACCTTCAACAAGATCTTTTGCTTCCTTCAGGCCTAGTCCGGTTGCCGATCGAACGACTTTGATCACACTAATTTTATTGTCACCGAATGATTCTAGGACCACATCAAACTCAGTCTTTTCAGCGGCAGCGTCTCCACCACCTTCTCCGCCAGCAGCAGCGCCACCAGCTACCATGACAGCACCACCTGAAGCAGGCTTTATGCCGTGTACTTCATCGAGGTAATCAGAGAGTTCTTTCGCTGCCTTCAACGTAAGGCCAACGATGCGATCACCGAGTTCCTGCGTATCTGACGAAAATTCCCGGGTTGACTCTGTTGCTTCAGCCGTTGCCATTGATCGCGATCCTTTCACTCAAGAAATTAGCCGTAAAGACTTTCAAATGTGTAGTTTAACTCGTTTTTCCCGTCACGTTGTCGCCGGGAACCTTCTCCAAAGATGGATTTCATGTTCTCGATTTGTTGAGACCTAGGGAAACCTCTTTCCAACTAAAT
>NZNR01000087.1 GCA_002694955.1 Planctomycetaceae bacterium | reverse complement strand
TTCTAAATAAAGTGTCAAAGCGTTCTCGATCCATAAATAAGAACAAGCACTGTATCGTGCTTGTTCATGGTCTGATGCGAACCAAGCATTCAATGGCACCTCTCAAGGACGTCTTGGACAAGAAATGTGATTGTGAAATTGTTTGTTTTTCGTATGCAAGTACTCGAGGAAAGATCGGTGCACACGCTGCTGCCTTGCACGAGTTTCTTGAAAGCCTACCTGAAACCTGGACGCTTTCTTTTGTTGGCCATAGCATGGGCAACATTGTCATCCGTCACCTCATTGCAGATTTGCAAGCTGATCAGAACAACAACGAACTACTCAATCGTTGTCAACGGATGGTGATGCTTGGTCCACCCAATCAGGGTGCAGCCATTGCACGGCAACTCTCATCGCTGGGAATGTTTGAATGGATAGCAGGTGAAGGTGCTATGGAACTCGGACCTGACTGGGATGAATTATCCGAAAGTCTTGCCATCCCGCCTTTTCCCTTCAGTATTGTGGCAGGAGAGGTAGAGAATAAGGCGATTCAAAATCCTTTTCTTGATCAGGCGAGTGATTTTGTCGTTGAAGTTGATGAAGCTCGCCTCGAGGGCTGCGAATCATTTGTCATTGTTCCGGCACTGCATAGTTTTTTAATGAAGAACACGCAGGTGCAGGAGTTCGTAGTAGACTTTTTATGCCGCTGACTTCTGGTAGCGGGCCACCAGACTCATTTCATCTATCTTCTAATGAGTCAGTGAGTTGATTTCTCGTTTGCTAGTCTGTGCCTTCAATAATATTGACATGATTTTTGTAATGGACATGAAACCAGCGCATTGCTTCATCCCAGCGTGGTTGCTCCATCTTCGATTTCCATACATTCATTTGCTCTTTCATTGAGTCAACACGGCGTGGGTGTTCAGCGGCAATATTCTGTTTTTCTTCACGATCGTTTGCAAGATTATAGAGTGCGTAACCATAGTCTTTGACATAGATCAGTTTCCAGTTGTTGTCCCGCATCGCTGAGAACCAGAGCTTATGCCAAAAGAGTTGATGGTGCGGAGGACCTGTTTCTTCACCAGTAAGAAAAGGTATGAGGTTGACGCCATCCAAGTGAGCATCACTGACATTTTCCCCTGCGGCTGCGAGTGAAGTTGGAAAAATATCCATTGATGAGACCAGCCCATCGTAGAACTCACCCGCAGGGAACCGTTCAGGCCAACTCATAAGGAACGGCACGCGAATTCCACCTTCAAACTTTATGCCTTTATGGCCTGCAAGAGGGAGGTTGATTGAACCATTGCCTGTCGCGCCTCCATTGTCACTGAGAAACCAGATAATGGTGTTATCAGTTTGTCCAGATTTATCGAGTGAATCGAGGACGTTTCCAATGGCTCGGTCCATTGCCCAGATCATTGCAGCGTAGGTACGGCGTTTTTTATCTGTAATGTTTTTAAATAGCTCGAGATCTTCCTCAGTTGCATGCATTGGACCGTGTGGTGCAGTAAATGAGAGGTAGAGAAAAAAAGGTTCTTCTGAATCATCCTCAAGAAATTCAATCGCCTGCTGTCCAAACACATCTGTCAGATATCCATCAAACGCAACCGTTGCGCCATTCTTTTCAATCCGTTTGGTACTGGATGGTTTGTCTTCACGATCAGGGTTGAAGAAATAGCTTCGCGACCCTTCACGGAGCCCATAGAAATAGTCGAAGCCGCGCTCTGTTGGATAAAAGCGATCTGCATTGCCAAGATGCCATTTTCCAACAAGTCCTGTTCGGTACCCGCGATTTTTCAGTGTATCAGCCAGTGTCTTTTGGTTAAGGTCCATGCCCTGTTCTGGTGGAGGTGTATTGGCTTCGTGACCAAAACGCTGTTGATAGCGACCGGTGAGCAAGCCTGCCCGTGATGGGCTACAGACTGAGGCTGTCACGTGTCCATCAGTAAATTGAATACTGCGTGCGGCGAGTCGATCGATGTTGGGTGTGCGAATATCAGATGACCCCTGAAAACCGAGATCAGCCCACCCAAGATCATCCGCCAGAAAAATGAGAATATTTGGGGGCTTCGCTGACACAGCATGTGAGCAAGAGCAAAAAACAATGAGGCAGGTAATAACGAGTTTCATCTTTATCTCTCTACATTGTGATGTAGTTCTTTTGAACGGATTATTCAATTTCCCAAGAAGTACATTTTCACGTGCGGTCCCGCTGTTGGAATATCAAATATAGCAGTCTCTATTGACCAGCCGGCCTGTTCATAAAAACCGATAGCAGTCGTACGTGCATTGCACCAGAACGGCCAGCTCGGTTTTTCTTGTCTTGCTGCATTAATCGCANACNTTAAAAGCAATTGACCAAGGCCTAGCCGCTGATGTGTTGCTGCCGTTGCCATACCCCGTAACTGCCAGGCATCAGAATTATTCCACGTCGATTGAAAGAGAGACAGACAACACAATATGTCACGACTATCAAATGCACCAAAGTGCCAAGTCGCTCCATCGAGATCACCATCAAACTGTGCCGTTTCAAATGAGAGACCAGCTCGTAAGACTGCATGCCGAAGTGGCCAGACTTCTTCGGCTGTTGCTCGTCGAACAATTGGTTGTGACGATGAATCAANAGACTTTTTNGGAGAAGTATGCATCATCAAATGATTGCTCATTGAAGAGGACTATTGTCTTGCAAAAGCATTNCGTAANAGCTCAAGATTTTTTGGGATTGCGACNAAAGGGTCATCCTTACCTTCGAATTCAAGAGANACCCAACCACNATATCCTGCGTTATGAAGAATTGTGGCAACCTGTTCATAGTCGATATCAAGTGTGTACCAGGTGCCGCCGCCGTTATATGTTTTGGCTTGCACAAAACATGCCGCTGGCGCAAGTGCCTCCATCTGTTGATACATATCTTCCAGAAAGTTTCCCGTATCAAGTGTGGCCTGAAGCCATGGTGACTTGATGGTATCAACAATCTTCAATACGCCAGCAGCGGTGCGACCTAATCCCCAATGATTTTCAAGGCCGAGGACAACACCACACTTTTCCGCTACAGGCAAACATTCTTCTATAGATTGAATGACCCACTTATANGCATCATCATCTGTGTACCCCTCAAGTCTCGGNTCGATTCCACGGTTTTCCATGAGGGTATCAAAGCTTTTTATTGTGCCCCACCGTCCNGTGTTGATTCGCATGGTTGGAATCCCAAGACGATAGGCCTGTTCAATGGAAGCAATTGTCTTTTTTATGTTGTCCTGCCGTCNTGCTGAATCAGGTGAAACGAATCCCTGGTGTGTTGAAAACCCACACAGTGGAAGTCCGTTGGAATGAGCCCGACGTTTTAATTGTTGAAGGTATGAGTTTGAGGAATCGGTCATCTGCATTTCAAGTATTTCAAGTCCGTCAAAGTTCATCCGAGCTGCATGGTCGATGCAGGTTTCTATTGGTACTTTTGGACCTCGAAATTGCCAGAAAGAATACGTTGAAATACTGAATCGCTGAGAGCGATTGCTAGCATGGCTGNCGTGCGCAGTCGCTTGGTTATCTAGACGAGGGANAATTGTTGAACCGATTGTTAGAGCACACGCTTGTACAAAAGCCCTTCGCTTCGATGGATTGTTCATATAAGCCCTGTTGGAGGTGTCGACATGGATAGCATCATTATTTATGGAATTTTCATGGGGATTTTTCTATCGATGATATCATGATCGACTCAAACATTGTCCTCAAACCTATGGTCTCTGGAATTAATATGAGCACACGATTCTNTTTTTTNTCCTCCGTAGNATGTGTCGTGGTTGGGGTGGGCTCGCTCGCAGCACATGAGAACGTCGAAAAATTGCGGCACTGGGAGATTCCCAGTAAAGACCCGGATCGCATTATTNTGACCTTCAACGGCAATCCGGCAACGAGCCGTGCTGTGACGTGGCGTACAGATGCCACTATTGATAAAGCCGTTGCACAAATTGCTGAGGCAACTGTCAATTCAAAGTTCGAGGAGCAGTCCGTGAGTAAGGATGCTATCACGGAACCATTTGACTTAGGTATGTATAAAAGCAATGCCTCGCTTATGGTCCACTACCATAGCGTGACTTTTGATCAACTTAAGCCGAATACAGTGTATGTCTACCGAGTTGGCGATGGGGATGNCCGTTGGTCAGAGTGGATCCAATTCAAGACAGCACGTGCTGAATACGCTCCAACACAATTTATCTATTTTGGTGATGCTCAAAATGATGTCCTTGCACATTGGTCACGATTGATTCGTCGAGCATATCAGACCGCACCGAATGCCTCATTTGTGGTGCATGCCGGNGATCTGATTAACCAAGCGCATCGTGATTATGAATGGGCACAATGGTTTAAGGCAGGTAGTTTTTTGCATAGCCAATGCACAGCGATACCTGTGGTTGGCAATCATGAGTTCAACTCACTTGGCGGAAAAAAATCACCGCGACGACTATCTATTCAGTGGCGGCCACAGTTTTCGCTTCCTGTGGAAACAGAGTTGTCACAACAATTACACGAAACGGTCTACACCATTGATTATCAGGACATACGGATAATTGTTCTAAACTCGAATGATGACTTGGAGGCTCANACTGAGTACCTNAANAAACAGTTAGAGAATACGACAGCAAAGTGGAAAATCGTCACCTGCCATCATTCGGTGTTTTCACCGGCCAAAGGCCGCAATTTTCAGTTTGCTCGCGACCATTGGAAACCACTGCTCGACAAGTATGGTGTTGATCTGGTGTTAAATGGTCATGATCACACCTANGCTCGTGGGCACGTGCCTGTTCGAACNACTGATGGCAAGGCGAGCAATGACCTTGGTACTGTCTATGTTACGTCGGTGAGTGGACCCAAACAGTACGTTATCGATGACGAACAGATGAAAGGGTANGCCGTAGATGGGTACAGCCGAGATAAAAAAGGTGAGCAGACCCAGTTCTACCANGTGATTAGTATCGAAGGAGAAACGCTAACGTATGTGGCATACACGGTATTNGGTGACGAATACGATCGAGCAGTNATTGTGAAAGATTTCAGCACAGGAAGAAAAGAACTGCGATAGAACTCACAGTTCTTTCTATGGTGTCTATCTTTCATAGCCATTGGGTACNAAAAGCTGGATCCCACAAAATTGATGCTGTACGTTAGGGTTGCAATTCATTTGCATCTAAGATGCGTTGATGNAAAACTTATATTTCACAAATAAAAATTTGGTTGTCGTCCAACGAGTGTGAANTGATGTCGACCTTAGATCAAAGCAGTGTCNTCCAAAGGCCCGATCTTCTCGCAGGACAGGTCCAGACAATGGATCCAGCAGAAGACAATCAGGTTTTTGATCTTCTCTATNAATATGAAACAGTGCAACTCAATCAGGGCGCATTTAGTCGTCATGTTCAATTTGCAGGCACTGATCGTTCAGCCCTTTATGTCGAGGAGTACGGAGCCCGCTCTCACAACCTAGGTGCTCTACGAGGAGACCGCCTGGCTTTCTGTCTCCCGATCATGGAGGCTGAGTCAAAGTGGTGGGGGAAATCAATCGCAGACGGAGTGATGCCAATTAGTCACTCAGGGAAAACAATTCATGCGACGTTTGATGCTGGACAGCGTCATATAGTGATGATTCTCGATAGACAGTGGTGCATCGAGGAATTAGGGAGGATAGTAGTTGGGCCAGCTCTCGATATCAAGAATATTTTTGATTCGTATAAGTCTTCTTTTCTTGAAACGAATCCGTTGCAGATACAAAGGTGGTCACAACGCCTTNGTCAACTTCTGGTTCGTGCTATTGCCAGGCCTGAAGACGTGAATCAAAGACAGTTTGAAAGTGAGTTGCTCACGGCTGTCCGATCTCTGTTGGAACCAGCTGAAGTGGCTCAACTCACNGATTCACGCTCAAGGCAGGTGGTTGAGCGGNCTCTTGCATATGCAGANATATTTCAATCCAAGTCGGTAACGGTTTCCGAGCTTTGTGCTAATGTCAATGTGAGNCGACGAACACTTGAGGTGGCCTTCCAAACTATTGCTTGTAAAAGCCCACTTCAATTTCTGACGCATAGACGGCTTAGCAGAGCCTACATCGATCTCAAACGGGCAAAAAATAACTCAACCCATGTAACGGAAGTTGCTTGTGCTCACGGCTTCACAGAACTTGGTCGGTTTGCGAGTCGTTATCAGAAAAGATTTGGTGAACTTCCATCCGAAACACTTCGCCAATATGCGTTGTAACACTGACAGACGATTGTAAGATCAAAACAAAATAAATCTTGTGAGNTTCATTGTTTTCTAATATGAATTAATCCACGGTGTGTTTTTAGCACTCGCTCCAGTTTTATTTGGCGAGGGAATGAGTTGTATGACGCCTGTGTTTCATTAAAAAATTGAGTGCAATACTATCTGTTTTGTCTCGCAAGTCTCGTTGTATGTGATGGCCCTCACCTGCAACGGTAACCAATGCAACTTCGATACTGTTTGTGTTGCTAAATGTACGAACGGTGATTTTTTCGAATGGTTGATTGACAGTCGGTCGAGCATCGCATTGATTAAAAATTCTCCAGANATTTATACGTTCATCTGCNGAATACATCGTCACCTTTTCATTNGAAGAGCCATGAAAGCTTTTGTCCTGATCACCGATGACCTGCATAATCGAAACCCTTCGCGTTCCTTCTTCTGGGACATGATCCCCTTTGGCCATGCCGCAACTCATCGGCGCAAGAGCAGCAAATAGATCTGTCTGCTTGGCCAGGCGGTAGCAGAACAGCCCACCACTTGAGTGTCCCGTAGCGTAAATCATTCGTGGATCCGTTATTTCCGCAGCGACTAATGACTCGATGACACTTGTTACAAAACCAACATCATCATGGTCAACATTATGAAACTGGTCCTTGAAATTCCATTTGGCCATTGGTTGAATCGCCTCACAACTCACAACAAGTAGTCTTCGAGAGTCGGCATAGCGTGCCCACCGTAGGCTCTGGCCGTTCGCCTTGCCACCGGCACCATGAAAACAAAACAAGGTTGCATAGCGGGAACTCGATTGAAATGACTTTGGTGCTGTGACTAAGAGTCGTCGAGAGTAACCACCATGCTCGATCTGGATTTCATTGAGCCCTGGTGACAGTGATTTGAGTAAAGGCTCCTNTGCTGCCACGGATGAGAATGACCCAAGGAAGCAGAAAAAAAAGAACAGCAGATTTTTTATTTTCTTTTCGAAAATCATATTTACTCGATACATTCAGTTGTCAATCGAATGATACTCTCTCAAAAAACNGGTCGGCTTGCCTTTATGCTTTGCAGGCTCCGACTAAAGTATNACATTGTNGTCAACGNACCTGAAAGCNGTATGAGGAAGTNAATACATTCCTTCAACCATGTTGGTGGCATCTTTTAGTTGTTATTCGCTACAAGGCACGCAGTTCAGTGGTTACTACTTCGCATGCCTTGGTCTTTCACGCCAGCATCACGACNGTTTTTTCAAAAGTTTTTTCTGAGTCTTTGGGACGACGAGCGTTGGTTTCCCCTGAATGAAACCAAGAGTCCTGAGAAACTCATCTGAGGCACTAATCGTCATGTCCAGCCAGGGTTGCTTGTTAAAGAAGGAGTGTTCTTGACCCTCCGCAAGCCAAAAATTAACAGAATTGATATCAAGTGACTGCATTTCCCTATAAGCAGCATTCCAACCCTTTAACCATTTTTCATCCTGACTTCCAAAAAACACAATAGCTGGTGAAAAGTTGGGATGGATATGTTGTACGAAGTCGACTTCAGAGTCTTTGGCATCTGCCATGCCAAGGGCGGGATTAAATAAAAGATATGCTGCGACTGACGTGTCATACGACATGTCATCATGTGGGTCATTCAATCCGGGATTTGTCGTTGCAAGTAAGCTAACGTGTCCGCCCGCTGACCCTCCACCTGTGATAATGCGTTGCGAATCTATACCGAGTTCTTTCGCGTGCTGCTTGTACCAGCGAATGGCGCTTTTAGCATCTGTAATGCAGACACGTTTTCGAGAACCGTCCCCATCATATTCCTTTGTTGCCAGGCGATACGACACAGTAGCTGCCACAAGTCCTCGATTTGCAAAGTAATGGCAGAGGTAGCGGAATTGNTCTCTCTTTCCCCCACCCCACCCTCCGCCATGAAACATGATGATTCCNGGAACCGACTCGGTGGAGGGATCATGATCTTTCGGGAAATAGATCTCCATTTCCCNCGTCTTACCATTTTCTTTTTTATAAGTGTAGATTTTTCCTTCCGGAACCTCGTCACCGTGGGCAGAGTTTGTAAGACAAGACATGGCTCCTAAAACCAGACACAACGTTATTGCTCTCATTGAAACCTCCAAGTAAATCGCATTCAAACCAAAACACAAGAGGGTGTTCGTCCGTGACTTTGGTCTGTTTGCTTCATGCGGGCTTGAGTTCTCTATGATTACTGAACTTGGATTACAACGAAATACTCTGATTCCCATCGGGATCTTCGTTCGTGACACTCTGATAAAATCGGCCACTCGCCGTCAGGTTGCCGTCACCATCAAAGAGTGCAGAGGAGCTGCCGTTTGGGTCATTGGTTTCGAATGAAAACCAAGCATAGCCAGCAATCCAGTTCTGCTGCTCCATCCAAGGGAGCACGCTCTGCATAAATGTAAGAACATCTTCTTGCGAGATAGAGTTTTGGTCGGGTGCTTTTGCACCCCAGTCTGCGAGAGCAAATTCAGTAATCAATAAAGGTCGTTGCCCGTACGTTTTGTAGATATCAATCATCCGCTGCTTGAATGCAGTAGGACTCGGGCCGCCATACCAGTGAACACCAATGTAGTCTATTCGGTAGCCACGTTTGTCAGCCTCGTTCATGAAGTCACGCATCCATGTTCCTCTCACACCCTGCGTACTGTCATCAAGATCACTCAATGGATTGGCACAAGACGGACTGCATAGTGGTACGCCGAGAGCCTCTAACGCGGGCCAATACTCCAAGGCTTTCTGGTAAGGCATGTTTGCCTGATCGACTTTGTCCGGCTCATTGAAACCCAAAACCTGATGNACATCNCCCGATTTGATCTTCNGGACAACGTGNTTGTTTAATCGCTCATTTAGTTTGTCTGTTTCCCACGCACCCCAGACCATTGGCATGAATGCAATNNGAGTGGGCTGTTGCTCGATCAATTCCGTGTCCCACGAATAATTCCAATATGGCTTAATGGCCCGAATTTTTGGAATATTCTCTGCCCATGAACCTACTTTGTCTTTTTGACGAAGCGTGAAGCAGATCCCTTTTTTTCCGGCTAGCCTGAGTGACTTTTTTATTGGAGCGGTATCCAGATGAATATCGGCTTGGTTAGCCGGTGCTAATATTGCCAGTTGATCCTTCGCAGCTGTCGCTGGTTGCCACCACCAGCCCTTCTTATCCCAACATTGTCCAAAGCGGTAGTCGGCAAGCAGGGTGTAGTAGGCAGCGAGAGCACCATCTTTGTCGCCTTTCTTACGGAGCGCTTCGCCTTTTAGAAATGTGATGGTTGCCAATTCATTGAGGTTTGCAAAATTTTTTGCCTTATCGGCAGAAGGAAATTTGCTCAGGGTATTGTTGATCTCTTTGGCCTTTGGNCCCCATGTTCGTGNTGCTCGATTAGCAAGCATTNCNACAGTATCCCAGTCTTCATCAGCAAACGCCTCCCACGCTTTTTCTGTAACTTGCCAAGCTTCCTCTGCGGCTGCTGGAGTGAAAACAAAAGGAATCAAGAAAATGGCAATGACGTAGATTCTGAGCATTATTTAATTTTATTTTGTGGAAGAATGAACCAAAATGTATTTGAGGTTTCTGAGTCCGCAGGAGGAGGCTTACAGATTATCTTTCAATAATTTGTCCACAATACTTTCTTTTACATCAGTTCTTTGCAGCTTTTCGCTTTTTCTCAAGTTGTTTCTTTTTCGCAGCCGCCGCGGCATTGTAGTCTTCCATGGAAACATTCGTGGCTGCCGGAAGCTTCATAAATTCATCGATATTGGGAAGAGGAATCCATGGATTCTCTGTTGGATATTTATCAAGATTGGCATTGAGATCTTTTTCTGTAAGGGATTGAGAAGAGACACCGTTTTCTGGAACGTCTAAACCTGCCACCCACACGATGGCGTTGAGAACAATTTTTCGGAAGTCGTCGATGGCCCAGTTGCGGTGATAGTGTCCACCAGTGAATCCGACGCCACGTCCACCATCTTGACGTTCAATCCCCCACATCAGAGTTTGTGTTTTGCCAATGCCATCAACACCGTGTTGGTTCCAGAGGTTAATAACCCGTTTAAGACGATTCTCGGTTGGAACAGCCGTGACAAGGTCAAGAACTCTATCACGATCCTTTTGAAATCGCATGTTGTAGTAGAACTCATCGTACGCGCGGACGAGGTCAGTGATGCCATTTGAGATTGGATGATCGGGAAGTGTACGAAGGTCAGCGACCCAGTGGGGGTTCACCGACCAACCGGTCTCCATAGCTGCACCAATCCAGGGTCGAAAGAATCGCTCACCTTCTTCAGGGCTNGGGTGAACGGCGTAGTGCATGAACATGAAGCCTACGCCAGTCTTGGCAAGCCGATCAGCTTTCTCCCAACCATGACTAATGACCTTGGTGCCATCGGAGTAAATGATAACGGCATCCACTTCATTGAAGACGGACTCATCTTCAGGCCAGCCATTGATGACGGTAGCATGAACATCNAGGCCACTTTGTTCGTTGAGGGCTTTGGCGAGGAGTTGGCAGCCAGCGTTGAATTCATGCTCTCCTGATTTGTGAGATCGCTCGCCTGCAAGAAAGAGAATATTGGTGGTCGCTCCACAAGTAGTAGAAAGTTGAAAGGCACCCAACCAGATCATGACAAGAGATAAAAAGTATTTCATGGACATTAGATTTTCTACCNGTGGTTGTTTGAATACTCTATTGATCCTAGCAGAGAATGTACTGGGATTGGCAGCATTACCCTGACCAAGTGGAATGCAACGAGAGACCACTGGTGAANACTCTGTTTTTGATAGCAAGAAGTTAGTGACTGAGATGTGGAACTACACCTGTATTACTTGATTGCTCAGTAGTAACTGCCTACTCAGTATTACCTGNCTACTCGGGCATTGCTGAAGAGTGATGNTCGACAATCATCCAGCGTTGACCATTCCAGCGATAAACNAANGTGAATCTTGCAGAGACGGANGTACNATCNTTGAAAGAGAAGGTATAGATGCCTGAGTTGATAGCCATTTCACCAAAGGTCCGAATATTNCCTTCATCAATTTTCCCTACCGGACCATTCGCAAGAAAGCGTACAAAATAGTCTTCGATTTCTTCATGATTGTGTCGAACTTTATTGGATAGCGTTGGCAATAAAATACCATTGCTTTCGTAGAGAGCTGCAACAGTTTTAGGATCGCCTGTTTGAATAGCAGCATTCCACTGATCAAATAAAGCGGTGATATCATTCTGGCTCATGTCTTTTCTCCTCAATTCAAACGATGGGACGACCACCTCATCACAAATACTAATTGATCCACACAGGGTTCTTGTCAATCATCATTAGGTTATGCACATCACGCTTGAAATTCTTTTTCATATTCCGGTGATTAACGAATCATACCTATCTTTATCCAGCTGACAATTTTCTGCAAGAACGTTTACGCNATGGTTTGTGAACCCAACCAAGAAATCTACATGCCAAGCANGTCTGATCAACGTACNGTTACAAAAANTTTGNGTAAAAAANNCTTAAGGTACTTCTGTTGGNGAGACCTAAACAGTCTTCAAGATAGTCTTCAAGCGAACAGCTATTAGCCGCAGGAGCAACCACTGTCGCAGCAGTCNCCACCTTTGGATGATACCGGTAGAGATATTCCTCCTGAGATGATACGACGTACAGGCTCACCTGTATCAGGATGTTGAGTCAGAGCGTCATCAGTCATTTTTTGAACAACCTCGAACTGAGTCGGTTGCTGATCATCTTTTTTCGGAATGGTCTCGTATACGTATGTCGGCATAGGAATGAGAGAGATACTGTGTCTTAGGGGGTGAATAGTTTGTTCCGAGTGTCACGATTTCAGTTTCTTCAAGCAGCTAATGCTGACATTGATGCGTAATATTTTAGGATCAGTTTTCTCCGCTCCAACGTGCGGCATGCAGATCGACAGAAGAATACATGTTATACAATGGAGAACTCCGCGATACTTGTTCATCAATCCTTGCCGTCGTCTCTGATGCCACGCAACATACATGGTAGAGCGTTGAACAGTTAGCATATATTTCACATCTTAATATGAGCTGAGTATTGTCCCAAGCGATAAGTAATTTCTGCTCAGCATGTGGCTAGGCACATCTTTGCTATGCATTTAATGATTTGTCGGCAGTCCTTGTTCTGGCTGTTCCTGTGCCTCGGCAAATACAACATGACGTTTTGGGCGACTGATGCCCACAAGCGGGGGTTTCTGTTGGTTTTGTAAATTAGTGTGTGCAAAATCCGTCGCAAATCCTTGGCCAGGAAAGGGGCAATCGATTACAGAGATGAGCTGTAATCTGCCGCTCGAAGATTCTGGGTTCGGAAGCCTCATTTTATAAAGTACCGGGAAGTGATGGTGGCTCGTCAGGAGTACATCATGGATCCAGATGCCTCCAGATGCACTCATGCCATCCCAGTCTTCTACAACTTTCTTGGGAAATAAAAGCCGGCGTTGCTCGTTGTCTAGAGTTCCATTGGCGTATTCGATGAGACATGTTTTGTGGTTCATCTCTCCATAGTGAGCAAAGCAACACCACCAATTTCCGCCTCGTCTAATGCACCAGACAAGGCTTCCAGGTGGATCTTTGAAAATATGATAGATACGTATCGAGCCGTCTTCGGGATCGAAGACACGTATATCGCATTGGTGTGGTTCATCTGGATAGTTTGAGTGTGCACAAAACAGCTTTTTATTGAAAATGAACCCACTGTTTAAGTGTTTTGTTGTTGGACTTGTGGCAGTGGCTACCAAGGCACCAGTTTCACGATTTATCTGAGCAATCGTCGTATTTGATATTGCGTAGATATATGACTCATCAGCAGCAGCTGCCTGTGTTGCATACTTGGTCGCGATATGCCTGGAAGCTTCCCAACCGTTTATTGGAGTAAAAGTAGTTTCCGAAATCGTGGTGTCATTGCCGTGTGAAACCTGAACCAGTACTCCCAAAAAAATGACTACCCCGCCAATGTATTGCACCAGTTGAGGTGGGTTTCTCTTCCAACACAAGCTTTGTGGTAGGTGCAATGTCATGAATCTATGAGTGATGTGTCATAAAAGGAAAACATCTTTGCCTACAGATGAATCTCATCGTCGTTGAAAGCTATGTAGATCTTTGCAGCTCCAGCACCTAAAGAACCACCAAGAATAGCGCCAGTCCCAGCTCGTAGAATTGTGTGTAGTTCCGGGACTTTTTCCCATAATTCTCCAGAGGGGGCTTTCAGAGCAAACACACCAACGAGTGCACCAATCACCATGAGAGGTACGACACATCCAACCATTATGAGAAGTTTGGCGCCAAGTGACATGAAAAGAGTCTCTCCGTTGTCTGAACGTGAACGAACATATTTATCAGCTCATCCCATTTACGGAGCTGGTATTAAAACTTGTCCAGGAAGAAGATAAGCCCAGTAACCAACGGCGGCTCCCCCTACGATGACCATCCCAATCAGAAATGACTGCATGGCATAGTGACGAACGGCAGGCGTATAGAGATGCTCAAGGCCAGAGCTGGTCTCATTTTGGGCTCTTGTGATTCGCCAAAGTCCGCTGAGTGGACCAGACACAAGTAGCAGAAAACCAATTTCTACTTTTAAAGTAAAGTCAGGGTCTCGCTGAATGTAGGCTAAAAAACCTATTGTTAACGTGACAACAATTGCCTGTAACGAGATGACATCACGAAAAGAATTTTCCGGTTTTGGGCTCGTCGTAGTAGCAGGAGGTGGCTGAGTGGTTGTCATGAAAAGTAAAACCCTTTGATATGCAAGCGGGGTTCTTTCATACACTGAAAGA
>NZNR01000086.1 GCA_002694955.1 Planctomycetaceae bacterium | reverse complement strand
AATAACGCAAATAATGAGTAGAACTCCCGTTGGGTTAGTGGGTCATACTTATGATCATGACAGCGGGCACATCCCACAGTAAGTCCAAGCCATGTCTGCCCGGTCGTTTCAACTCGATCGATGACAGTCTCGACTCGCCATTCCTCAGCAATGATCCCCCCTTCACCATTAATACGATGGTTCCGATTGAAACCAGTTGCAACAATCTGATCTCGTGTTGGATGAGGGAGCATGTCACCAGCAAGTTGCTCAATCGTAAATTGATTAAAAGAGAGATTACGATTGAAAGCTTCTATTACCCAATCACGCCATGGCCAATTAGAGCGACTGGAGTCAGTCTGATATCCATGGCTGTCGGCATAGCGGGCGGCATCGAGCCATTCAATTGCCATGCGTTCACCATAGTGTGGACTTGTCAGTAATGCGTCCACATAACGCTCATACGCACCATCTGTATCATCTTGCAGAAACTTCTCTGCTACTTCTGGCGATGGTGGCAAACCAGTGAGATCAAGCGCTACGCGTCTCGCTAACGTCTTTCGTCTGGCGTTTTGACTTGGAGCAATCTTTTCCTGCTCGAGCCTTGCCAGAATGAAATTATCAATCGGTGTCAGCGGCCACTTCGTATCAATAACATCAGGCACTACCGGTCTTTTAATCTGCTCGAATGCCCAATGCTTTTCATATTGTGCACCCTCTGCTATCCATTGAGCAAACAACTGGGCTTCTTCTTGAGTTACTGGCTTTCCTACCTCTGGTGGTGGCATGACGATGTCTGGGTCTTTGCTGTTGATTCGCGCAATGATCTCACTCTTGGATGGTTTCCCCGGAACGAGAGCGTACGATCCACTTTCGAGGGCTGCGGTGGCATCCGTCACGGTATCCAGCCGAAGCCCAGACTGACGTTTCTCAGCATCTGGACCATGACACGTGAAGCAACGATCAGAAAGAATTGGGCGAATGTCTTTATTAAACGATATCGCTTTGGTATCAGCCATGCCTTGTCGAGCAGTTGCAGCAAGACATAGCAACCCAAAAATAATCCGCGACATGAGAAAGTGCTCCGATCGCAAACAATAGGAAACACCCGCGTCGCCGTTCGTTCAATACCATCGTGGTAGCCGAACGCGGACCGTACTGGTCGATCAGCGGGAACACTACATTCAAATGTAGTATATCTATTTACATTATGAATAAGAGAAGAACCATCACCAGAAACATGTCTACATATGCGTCGCCGTGCTTTATTTGGAGCATTCATCGGCTGCTATCACTGTTTCAAGCAAGAACTATTGCTGCTCTTATTTATCTTCACGTTCAGCTGCCACATTTTACTTTTTACTGTCTCAGGTCTTGCCTCTCATTTTCCGCGCGAATATTTATCGCCCCTCACCTGAGCCATCAATGATCTCGGAAACAGGTGGGTGAAGTGCCTCTATCCGTTCTTGAAGCTCCCTCATCTCTTCCTCGAGTTCTTCGACCCGCTCGTTGAGTTCCATAAACCGTTCTCGAGCCTGACCCATCATTCCTCGTGCTTGATGCATACGCTCTTCAATTTGCTCGCGCATTTCTTCATGTGTTCGATGAACGTGCTCTGCCATTTCTTCAGACTGTTGCATTCGGTCATTGATGGCTTCTCGAACCTGACGTTCAAAATCGTGACGTCGACCTTCGTCTTTCATTCTCCGTTCACTTTCAAAGTGGTCTGGCCTATGTGGTGGCTGATGACCAGCTGGATTGTGTCCAGCACCACCACGACGCTCAATACGATCAAGGCGTGCAATCACTTCATCAAAACGCCTCATCAAATGATCCATTATTGGACCACCTTCTACTGGACCTCGACCACCTTCGTGACTGGGTGGTTTGTGATTGTGCATTGGTTCTCGTTCTCGATCAGCGGATCCTGGACCACGACCTTACGGTGGCCTATTTCCCTGTCGCTGTGACCGAGGTGACTCTTCAGCGCTCACCCCCCACTGTGGAGCAATGAAGACGATAGCGAGACCAGCCAGTGTGGTGACCGCAACGAATGCTGTTTGTTTCATCGAAAATTCCTTTATGCAAGAATAGAGAAGTATCGTTTGGTTACTAACATGGTGCTGGTGTGGTCGAGTACTGCATTGAAAGTAGTCACCGCAACATCATCAAGCTACCCCCTCTTATGAACGAATCTACCTTGAAAAAGTTGCCCGATCCAGCACTTCTTGATTTTGGGGTTGATCACTCGGGAACTGGCTATCGTCTTGAAAAAATGGGGGGTGTTGTTCTGATTCGGCCACTGCCATCNACAACGGCCAGACAGNAGAACCAAGAACTCTGGAAAGAGGCCCATGCAATTTTTCGAGAATCACGGAGAGGCACTGGTGCCTGGAAGTTCGCCTCTCAGCTACCTGATCCATGGCATATCCAGCTTTGTCTTCATGGCGGTCCACTTCAACTCCATGTGAGACCAGCACCATCAGGACAAGTTGGNATTTTTCTGGAGCAGGTGCCTCAGTGGCAATGGCTTTCTGAAATCACCCCAAAAGGAAGTCGAGTACTCTCACTGTTCGCACACTCAGGTGCAGCCACACTTGCTTTAGCTCAGGCTGGNGCTGAGGTAGTGCACGTCGACAGTTCACGTCAANCAATCCAATTAGCGAGGANAAACGCAGCGGCTTCTCATTTAGANGACGCACCCATTCGATGGATTTGCGAAGATGCACAACGATTTGTAGCCCGAGAAAGAACTCGCGGTAACACCTATGACGGCTTTGTGCTCGATCCACCGTCATGGGGTCATGGCCCCAAGGGAGAAGCCTTTTCTATCGATAGGCATCTTGTATCACTACTATCAGATTGCGCTCAACTGCTTTCTCCAACGGCACATGGCCCAATTCTTCTCACGGCACACTCCCCCGGGTGGCATCATCAGCGACTGTCATCAGCACTTTCATCTGCACTACAAGGAAAATCATCAGGAATGCTGACAATCTCCAGTGGTCCACTTTCATGTATGGATCTCCATAGACGACAGCTCCCTCTCGGCGGNTTTGCTCGATCGAGTGACATAGGAGAGGTATCGCAATAAGATGTGTTCAGTAAGGAGATCGCATTGTCAGTGCTGCAATCAATTAAAACGACTGAAATGATCACGAGCCCATCAAATGCTCGTGTTCGGTCTACCATGAAGCTGCGCGATGCAACGGTTCGGCGTCAGACAGGCCTCACCCTCATTGATGGACAGCGTGAAATACAACGGTGCCTGACTGCACGAAAAGAGATTGTTGAGATATTCTTCGATGCTGAATCATTTCCATCACTATCGGATACTGAGCAAAAGAACTTCGAATTGTTACTTCGTGAGGCTTCTTCCCAGACAGCCTCGCTGACACCATTGAGCACCAGAGCGTTTTCAAAAATTGCTTTTGGAAAACGCAATGAAGGAATTGTCGCTGTTGCACGATTTCAAACTGATTTAGTGACAAATTTCAGGCCTTGTCCGGGTTCACCGATTTTCATTCTTGAGGGAATTGAAAAGCCGGGAAACCTCGGTGCGATTTTTCGTACCGCCGATGCTGCTGGGTTTGGTGGAATTCTTATTTGTGGAAAAGGAACTGACGCCTCGAATCCGGCTGTCATTCGCGCAAGCCTAGGCACTGTATTTTGCATGCCGATTGCATGCGATACAGTGAGCGCAGTTATGCAGTGGTGTATGACCCACAAACGAAACATTATCGCCGCTACGCCTGACGGCGACACCCACTGGCATGCAGGTAAACTTGCAGACCAACCCGCTATCCTACTTGGTAGCGAGGCCCACGGAATTTCTCCTCTGTGGCTGGAAACTGCAAACAATAAAACACTCACTTTAGAAACAGTCGCTCTTCCAATGCATGGTCTTGCAGATAGCCTCAATGTTTCGGCAACAGCTGCTGTCTTAGCGTACGAGTCATTACGACAGCGAGAGGTATCACCAGAGCACCCACAACCTGAAAGCACATGAAAAATATGCCTGACGATAACTCAATAGACACAGCATTGCTTGCTGCACAACTAACCGAGACTTTGGAAGCAAATGGCATCGATGCTATGTTTCAAAAACTCGAAGACTCACTTCGTCATTCTCGTCGGTGGCACAGCCTGTTTGATGCCCATCTCTTACGAGCCCGGGCGACTCTTGGACTGCCTCTCATCGGACCAGTTACAGACGCTGACAAGGCAATCAAGAAAAAACTTGATGAGGAAACAATTGCTGCGTGTAAAGAAGTTGGCTGGCAACTCCTTAGTGAAGGACAGATTGCTTCTGGGTGGATGTATCTGCGAGCAGCGGTCGAAACACATGAGGTCGTAGAAAAGCTCAACCAAATGGCTACTCAACTCCTTGAGGAAGAAGAGAGTGCAAATGGCGATGAAGAGTACCAGCCACTTCAGGAAATTATTCAGCTAGCTCTCTGGGAAAACCTTGACCCTGCCCTTGGTATCCGTGTGATGCTTGCTGTCCAAGGAACATGCAATGCCGTCACTGCATATGAACAATCGGTTTCCGGTCTTCCACCAGCCCAACAGGAACCTGTTGCAAAAATCATGGTCGAACATTTGCACAATGAGGTGTTTGAAAATCTCGCAAGCGACCTTATAGAAAAAGGACTTGTTAGCACGAATCAAGTCGATGAAATAAAGGATCGCAAAGGTACTCTCGTCGATCTTTTAGGAGCCGCGAGTGACCTTCTAGACGAAGAAAGTATCCACGTAGATGCCTCACACCTCCAGGCAGTCCTACGTTTTGCGAGAATATGCACCGACTCGACTGATATTCAGCAAGCGTATGCATTGGCATGCTATGCATGTCGACTCCCAAAGGAATTTAGGTATCCAGGCGATACTCCATTCACTGACTTCGGTAAATCTTCTCGCCTCTTCTACTCAGCACAGCTGGGCAAAGATACTGACCAAGCCATTTCATTTTTTAAGCAGGAAGCAGAACAAGCCAATGAGTATGAGGCTCCAGCCGCTTGGGATGTACTAGCTGTCTTAGCATCTCGCATCAACCGACCGGACGAAGCACTCAGTGCGATTCTTGCACGACCCGCTGAAACAGGCCCATCGCAAAACTCGCCACTTGCAGCAACACTACCACCACTTGTTGAGCTCTCCCACAATGCTGTCGGTGGGGAAAAACTACGAGCTGCATGTATTCTAAGAGATGATCTTATTACCTTTGCTGCATCACTCGCTCGTGACAGCACCTCATAGCAAATCAAAATTTTCTATATGGGCGAGAGTTTCTGTCAGTCAAGCCAGCATCGTGGATTCAGACAATGCAACCAACCTCGCGGGCCGCAGGCATGGCAGGCACATTCCGTCGCGTAGCCGCATTGCTTTGGCGACCAGAAACCTTTTCCTGGGGGCATCTGCCAAGGCGCGAGGAGATCGAGAGAGGGTGACTGAAAGCAACCCCCTGCCCACTCATTTCGGCAGTTGCAGGGATCAGGATGAAAGGGCTCATCACAAAATGCACCCCAGTAGCGCGGGCCACATCCGGTATCACCGCAAGGTGATGTCTTCCCACCGTAAGGGCCTCTACATTTCCTGCACTCACCAGCTGATGAAGAGCAAGCAATTCCAACTGAACAGATAAGAACAGCGAATAACACGAGCCGTTGTGAAATAAATGTTTTCATACTCATAGTATCGACCAACAACGCATAACGCTGTTTGGGAAAAGAATTCCACTGGTAACGACTCTATGGATTCACCAAAGTCACAAGGCTTCCTATTTTGCACTAACTATGACAATCGAGTGAATTAACGTACATCCACAACATCGACTGGGGCATTTGCGAGGGCTCGTTCATAGACTTTCTGGTACTGCTGAGCACTTACCTTCCAAGACCAATCCTGATGCATTACACGACGCACCAAATCTCGCCAAAGCTTTTCATTCTGGTGGGCAGAAAGAGCACGATGAACGGCGTCTTCGAGGGAGGCTATTTGGAAATCCTCAAAGACAAAGCCGTTCGCCGTTCCATCTGAAATTGTTTGATCATTCACATCAACAACTGTATCTACAAGACCACCAGTCGCTCGAACGACCGGGATCGTGCCATAACGAAACGCATAAAGCTGCGCTAAACCACATGGTTCATACTGGCTAGGCATGAGCAAAATATCCGCTGCTGCCTGAACCAAATGTGCGAGTACTTCGTCAAAACCAATCACCACATCAATGGTTCCTGGATACTCAGAGGCAACCACTCTCAATGATTCTTCCAGATGCGGGTCACCGGTACCCAGCACGGCAAATCTCACATTTCCAGATCCTGCCATACGGCGAAGCAGGTCAATTACAAGACTCACTCCTTTCTGCTCAGCAAGACGACCAACAAATGCTACCAGTGGCCGATCATCGGGGGCAGCGTGTCCAAGCCGAGCAGCAAGTGCGACTCTCGCCGTATACTTCCCTTGTTCGGCATCATCTTCACTGTAATGCCGNGGAATNAAGTCATCTGTTCTCGGGTTCCACGTCCCATCGTCAATTCCATTGACGATGCCAGTTAAGGTAGACGCNCGNCCCGCGAGCACGCCTTCAAGCCCACAGCCACCAGGAGCAGCCTGTATCTCTTGAGCATAGGTTGGACTTACTGTTGTGAGTTGATCGGCAAAAACAATACCGGCTTTCAACATATTGAGTTGCCCATAGAACTCCAGTTGCTGCCAGTTAAAGTACTTCCAGTGAAATCCTGTAAGAAGCATATCCCAGTGCCAAAACATTCCCTGATAGGCAACATTGTGAATTGTAAGAACGGAACGAGCTTCTGACAGTCTTGGCCAGGATTGATACAACAATTTCTGGTAGGCAGGAACAAGACTAGTCTGCCAGTCATGACAATGAAGGANATCAAAGGCATGCGGCTGCCGAGCTGCCAATTCAAGTGCTGCTCTTGAAAAGAAGATAAATCGTTCGGCATTGTCGGCATAGTCTTCAGCACCACCATAGAGTGTCTCGCGATCGAAGCAATGTGTGTTTCCAATCAAAAACACATCATGTTTTTGGTCTGGAAGGGAGCATGAATAAACCGTTGCTTCAAGATTTCGCTTGCCGACAGGAATCGAAAACTTTATATCTGTTTTTTTTATTGGTAGATTTTTTCCCAAAACCTCACGATAGGCTGGTAGAACGAGGGTGCAGTTACAACCCTCGTGTTCAAGTGCATTCGGGAGCGCACCGGCTACATCNGCAAGCCCACCGGTCTTGGCAAACGGTGTTGCCTCNCTGGAAATCTGCAGTACCCGCATCCTGATGGCATTCTCCTCAGACGCTCTCTCCTACCGATCATGAACGAAACACGCTACTGTGTAGCATACCCTCCAGNCTCAGAGATGACCTCCTCCACAGGTATTCCCTATGCCACTCGTAAATCCCGCTAGCGTATTTAATCTCCGATTTTCCTGNNCCTGGAAGGAGAGGCTTTGGCCTCCGGCGGAAAGTCATATCGACAAGTCATGCCAACTACCCCGGCTCGCAGGGATATCAGGTGTGCCAGATATTCTCGAACTCGCAGCAGGATGGAATGAAGCAGGACTCGGTATCCGGGCTCAGGTTCGAGGACTTTCCGGAACTCGTTGGTGNCAACCAACCAAGCCCGAGGATAGTGACGGGCTTCATCNCTGGATTGCAACCCGACCCACGGGTGAAAGCCATCGTGCGGGTCGCTTCTGCCGCCGGCTGGCTCTCCTACCAACTGGTGGTGGAAAATCTGCCAACAAACCAGTGGCTGTNGCTGCACAAATTCCGCGAACAAGTGAAGAGGCTGCGGACTTGCCTCCCAATGCGGTATTCATTGAATCTGCCCTATCTGAAATAGGCTGGCAATTAGAAGCATTCATTACTGCGGCTGCTCTTCCTGGCTGGGATCCTGAGGAAAGCCCAAGGCTGCGATTTTTCGCTGCAACCGTTGATCGCCGTCTTGGAAAAATACCCGCCTTTGGTACGCCCGAATTNCCNTGGGAGAGTGATCCAACAACNTGGGCCGAATTACTACTCACGCGTTAAAATATTTAATTATTATGTAGTGGAAATGAGAGACCCGCACCATTCGGTCCCTACTCGTTTCCTGTGATCCTTTAGTAAGGGATTTCCGACGAGTCATGCAATGAATGAATGCGAAGTTGCGCGGGCGGCAAGCTCTTATGAAAGATCTTTCCATACGGCTTGGTAATCATTCGTGGGTCAAGAATAATTACTCTCCCCGTATCTTCACGAGTTCGGATTAATCGGCCAAAGCCCTGCTTGAGTTTGATGACCGCCTCAGGTAACTGATATTCCGTAAAGGCATTTCCTCCTGCNTGTTTGATAGCCTCGATACGGGCGGCAATAAGTGGACGGTTGGGCACCGCAAAAGGGAGGCGTGGGATAATCACCTGGGTGAGCAGNTCACCAGGAAGATCAATGCCCTGCCAGAACGTATCTGTCCCAAGCAGTACTGCTTGGGGGCTACCACAAAATTCTTCAAGCATCTGCCCTCGAGACAGTCCATCNGCTTGGCTTACCAGTCGAATCTTGTTGCGAATGCAAAACCCAGCGAGTTCACCAGATGCTCTGGCAAGTGCTTGGTGACTCGTAAAAAGAACCATTGTCCTGCCCAGCTGATCAACCACAAAGGAACGAAGTAGTTCTGCAACTGCTCGGTCATATTGATGTTTACTGCTTGGATCGGGTAACCGGTTTACAAGAACAAGTTCTGCCTGCGATTCATAATCAAACGGACTATCCAACTGACGCTTGATGGCGGATTCAACGCCTAGTCTTTGGCACAAATAATGAAAGCCCGCCTCTTTGGAATCAAGTTGATCCTCAACTTCAAATGTATCGTCTACCGACTCATTCTGAGATCCCGTGGAAAGTGTTGCGCTCGTGAGAATCACCGTATCTACCTTATTGAAGAGATCTCGCCGTAAGACACCACTTACGTCAATCGGTGAGCTTGCGAGTTTTACGCGTGGTGTACCACGTCGACTATTAGCCAATTCAACCCACCAGACACTTCCGGGATCATCTTGCTCCAGCCAAAAACGGATGGAACCAGCTTGTGATGTCAACCTGTCTGCAAGCGATTGAAAGTCCTGTTTTTCGTCATCCTTTGAAAGCCGACTCGATGCCTTCCTTATCTTCCGTCCTAATGACAGAAGCGCATCACCTAACGTGTTGGGAACAAGATCGGGGTCTGAAATTCGCCAAGGCCCATCACCGCGATCCGCAACAGCATGAATGACTCCAGAAAAAAAGTCCTCAGAAATACGGCGAGCCTGAATAACATCTGGCCGCAGGTCATCAAGTTTATAGTGCACAAGCAAACCGCGATTTGTTCGCTCGTTGTAGAGACGGGAAAGGAGTCGTTCGACTGCAACGCTTGATAGCCCAACACCAAGGTGGTCACTTGCGACAGACTCAACCATATGAGCTTCATCCAAAATGACAATGTCGTACTCGGGCAGGAGGCTTACTCCATTTCGACGCAACGCTAGATCTGAGAAAAAAAGAGCATGATTCACAACCAGAACCTGCGCNTTGTTCATACGCCTTCGAGCCGCGAAATAGTGGCAGTCANCATACCGGGGACAGGTACGTCCCATGCAGTTTCCCGAGTCACTATGAACTTCATCCCATACGGAACCGCGCGGAATGTTTGGGAGATCTGCTAGTGAACCGTCACGTGTCGTTTCTGACCACTCAACAAGCCCTTCCAGTTCTAAGACTTCTTCATCGTATTGAAAAAGGCTGTTCTCACGTTCCTTCGCTAACGAGAGTCGACGAAGACTGATATAATTTGCTCTGCCTTTTACCAGCACGGCAGAAAATTCATGTGGCATGACAGCCGACACCACGGGAATGTCTTTTTTCACCAGTTGTTCTTGCAACGCAATCGTATGAGTTGCAATGACGACCCGACGAGGCCGCTTNCCATCTGTCTTCTCTGANTGATGGTCCTCAAGTCCAGTCTCTGNCTGTTGACTTGACTCGCTAGTTTCTTGATGGGCCTGNTCAGCCGTGGCAGCAAGCACGGTGGGTATGAGATAAGCAAGACTTTTACCCGTTCCCGTCCCAGCCTCGATAATGGCGTGTTTTTTTTGATCAATTGCCTCAGCAACGAGGTCAGCCATCACAACCTGCTGGGGACGGGATTCCCAACCCGGAATACGAGCAGCAAGTCGACCGTTCGGTGTTAAAAAAGACGAAGGTGAATCCATACCAACAATTTACACGGAAAGTAGAAACGCCTGGCAAGAACCGTTGGTAGACTACTCTTCCNTGTTTTCTAGAAAAANTAGACCTTCAATTAAACCGGTAAATCCGCGACGTACAGAACGAATATCATTATGAGTGAAAAATCAGACGGAAAAGCTTGGGGTGGTGTCTTCCGTGTACCAACAGACCAACGCGTTGAATCCTTCTCCGAAAGTATCTCATTTGACCAACGGTTGGCTGATGATGATATCGACGGGTCGATAGCCCACTCACAAATGCTTGCTGAGTGCGGATTAATCACGCAGGCTGAAGCCGATGATATACGGGAAAGTCTTGAAGAAATTCGGAAAGACATCCATGAAGGAACATTTCTGTTTACTGCGAGCAAAGAAGACATTCACCTTCATATCGAATCTGCACTTACAGAAAAACTCGGGGATACCGGCCGGAAACTCCACACAGCGCGAAGCCGGAATGATCAGGTTGCCACGGACCTTCGTCTCTTTTGCCGACGCGCGATTGATCGTATAGATGCCGCTATCCTTGAGTTACAAAGAGCCTTTCTTGAGATGGCTGAACGGGAACGTGATCTAGTCATCCCGGCATACACACACCTTCGACGGGCCCAACCTGTTCTTGCAGGACACCAGCTATTGGTGTGGTGTGAAAAATTTGATCGCGACCGACAACGGCTTGCTGATTGTCGGCAGCGAACAAACATCATGCCGTTAGGTTCAGCAGCTCTTGCTGGTACAAGTCTGCCCATTGATCGGTCAAAAACACAGGCATCACTTGGATTTGATGCTATCGCCACAAACAGCCTTGATGCCGCGAGTGATCGAGACTTTGTCTGTGAACTTGCATTTGTTCTCTCGCTCACCGCAGTACATCTCTCGCAATGGGCTGAGGAGTGGATTATCTACAGCACTGATGAGTTCGGGTTTTTAAAGCTACCGGAGGCATTCTGTACTGGCAGTTCAATTATGCCTCAAAAGATCAACCCTGATGTACTTGAATTGGTGAGAGGAAAGTCAGCGAGAGTTATCAGTAATGTGCAGCAAATTCTAGTGCTACTCAAAGGGCTCCCAACTGCCTACAACCGTGATTTACAAGAGGACAAAGAGGCGGTCTTCGATTCAGTTGATACGCTTGAAGCGATGCTTGGAGTTGCATCTCCACTTGTAGCTGGAACGCATTTTGATCGTAGTCGGATCGAAGAATCAATTGAAAAAGGACACCTCGATGCAACAACACTTATGGAGGCACTCATTGTTGAAGGTGTGCCGCAGCGTACTGCACACGAAACAGTTGGTAAACTGGTTCGACTCGCCCTCACAAAAGGGTGTAGCCTGGCTGATCTTACTGATGATGCCTGTCAGGCAGAATATAACGGCTGGAATGCCTCTCTCCGGCAGGCTTTGGGGTCCTCACGGGCAGTTGAACGGATGGTGAGTTTTGGCTCGACCTCTCCNGCTTCTGTTGCCGAACAAATTGCTGCGTGGCATCAAAAATTAGAGNCTGCCACGAAATAATTTCGTAAGCAGTTAAAGGATGGCACGTGACTAGATTTGGTTGGTTCACCTGGTGGTCTTCTCTGGTGATTATTGTGGTGCTGTCACCACCAGCTTTCACTGAAACAACTGAAGACACAAAGCAACATGATCCACTCGACTCATACCAGCAGGCTGTAATTGATTCCCTGAAATTTCCGGAGCGAATGAAGCCTCAGGAACTTTTTGAAGCTGCAATACGTGCCGCCTCCGTCGAGGCCCTCGACCCCACCTTAGAGTTTCTCAAAAAATTTGATGNTGCCTTGGAAAAAGAGCCTGATAAGGAAGNAACCCTGGCGCAACTTGGTGAGTTTTTTCAAACGGCTGAACTGAGTCGTCTCGAGAGATTCCTGAAGAAAAACACACTACCCGAACAGTCACGTGCCGTATCATTCCTAATCGATGGAATGCAAAACGCCGCTCAGAAAAAAAGAACCGACTCTTCCAGGCTGAAACAAGCTGCTNTTGATTTAGGTTCTGAGAAATTTTTTGTTCGGCANCAAGCTGCTACGACTCTGATGCAGGGGGGAACGCACGCGATTCCAGTACTGGTTGAAATTTTCATGAAGACAGTTCCTGCCTTCAACGAAAAACCTTTGAGTNAAGTAGATCTCCNAAAGAGAACCATTGCCGAGACAATCATTCAACAGACGGGAGAAAGGGGTGTTCGTGCGCTAACCGCGTGGCTTGGATCGGATGATTTCCAAAGTTTCCCAGGAATCATTCATGCTCTTGATATTCTAGTCGATTCNGGTTGCTTACCTGCAGGGAAAAANACAAACCCTCATGCAGTCGCACAATTAGATTTAGCGAGTGTCCTCTTCGCACCAGCTTTTATACCTGAATTTCCCGAAGCGACACGAGAAACGGCAATTCGGCTCCTAGTCAAGCTGGAACAACAGGGTCATACTGACTTTGGTGGCCAACCGTTAACTCAAGACCTTGCCTGCCAAATCCTTACAAAAAAACTTGATGAACTCCTCACGCCGGCAGGTATTCCAACTCCTGACAGCCTGACCGAGGGTGAAGCATCGACCACAAGCCCAAGACCCACGGTGGAGCAGTATCTGTGGGTCACACAAACGAGCCGGCCTGAAATTCGCAACCTTCCACCCATTGCTTGTAGAAGTCTTCGTGCTGGTCATATTGCCCGAGATCTTTCCGGCCTTGGATGTGTCCATTCCCGTACCATACGGCTTGTACTTTTAGCACAATCCGAAGGTTTACTCGTTTTCCAAGACGACCACTTTTCAGCTCTCAATGCCTTATCGACTGAAGCAATTACAGAAACGTTAAGCGGACCGGCTGGTTTTTCAACAGAATTAGCAGCAGAAGTTCTTGATGACGCGATCGACCGATCGATGCCACTTGCTGCTGCAGTCGCTGCGCGAGCAATACGCGAATTACCCGTCGATAGACCTTCTATTATTCGTCCGCCTCTTGTACGAGCGTTAGCTGCCCCCTCCACACTAGTTCAGTTTGAGGCTGTACAGACACTGACTGCCGTTTCCCCAAGACCTCCTTTTACAGGATCGAGTCGACTCTTTGATCGATTGCTCTATTTTGCATCAGCAAAAGGTACAGACCAAGTCCTTATTACGCATCCCAATCACAATACTGCTGAGCTACTCAAAAGTAGCATTACTCAATTTGGCTTTGAAGCATCGATTACTTCGAGTGGCCGCTCATGCGTTCAAGAGGCTCGACGATCGCCTGATGCCCGTCTGGTTATTCTCTCTGCTCGTCTACCAGATCTGAGCACATCAGAGGTTATCCAGTTTTTACAACAAGAAGCACTTGGTGAAAAATTACCCGTACTTGTAATACTCGATCCTCTCGATGACAATCACGCGTGTCGACGTCGCACACGACTCGTATTAAGCCTTGCTGATTTTGATAACGCCTTATTAACCGACAGACTCGAGAGTCAGTTCTTTTCTTCTGTCCATCAGCCTGGAACGGCATACGAAGTCATCAGACCGCCACGATTCCCCGAAACCCTCATCCGTCTTGCCGGACCAGAGGCGATAGATCAAAACTGGCGAAAGATACAGGCCAGTCATCGTCTTCGGCGTGCTCGCATAGCACTCGATACCCTTGCTCGACTGAGTGTCCTTGGGTGGGATGTTCGGAGCGGTTTTCCTGTCGCCCAGAATGGCCTCAGACATGCCGAAACATTTGAGCCAGCCATTCGATTAATGGCAAACATGCCAAGCGTAGATGCCCAGCAATCACTTTTTGATTTGGCATGGGCACCAGATTTAGGCAAAAACGTTCGTAAAATAGCTGTCGAGGCCCTTCGAGACAGCATTCGATTCCACGGCATTCTTCTGACAAACAGTACCTTACGAATCATCAATGATATGTACAATATTGCGGATCGAGGAAGTGATTCTTCGATAGACCGTTCCCTCCTTGCCCTTTTCCAACCGCCAAGACAATCAACGTCTGCCGATGCTCCGGAAACCAACTGACGACTGCCCACAATCTATAGCAGGCTTCATTGGAACAAGTCCTGCCATGCAGGAGGTCTACGCAATGACCCACCGCGTAGCAGCCTCCACCGCGTCAGTTCTTCTCGTTGGTGAAACCGGCACAGGCAAGGAACTTATAGCACGTGCCATCCACGAACTCTCACAACGCGGAAGCGGACCCTTTGTCCGAGTAAACTGTGGCGCTCTATCAGAAAGCCTTCTAGAGAGTGAACTGTTTGGACATGTCCGAGGCTCCTTTACCGGGGCCGTAGCAAATAGAGCTGGCCGGTTCGAAGCCGCGCACACAGGAACAATATTCCTTGATGAAATTAATTCAACAACACCAAAACTTCAGGTCAAGTTGCTTCGAGTCTTACAGGAACGTGAATTCGAACGTGTTGGAGACACCGAGACTATTCAAGTTGACACTCGAGTGATAGCTGCGAGTAATCGAGAACTTCTCGATGAAGTTGCCAAAGAGACATTTCGTGAAGATCTCTATTATCGACTCAATGTGGTGCCGATTTATCTACCACCACTTCGAGGCAGGCGCACAGACATTCCTCTGCTTGTCAATCACTTCCTCGACACCTATTGCCGTGAAAATGCACGCGATACGATGACGATACATCCGTCTGCGATGGAAGCGCTAACGCAGCATCATTGGCCAGGTAACGTTCGTGAACTCCAAAATGTTGTTGAACGCTGTGTCATTATGTCTGATAGCGATGAACTTACGCTCAAACTTTTACCACCAGCATTTCGTGGTGAACAATCTACTGTTGCTATGCCAGGTCGGGGTGGTGACCTCGACAGCCTTGCTCGTGATCTTGTTGAACAGGGCATGGCATCTGCACCAGATGGCGATGTAAATCTATTCGATCGTGTTGTCAGCCGTGTTGAAAGAGAACTCATCGCTCAAATGCTTGCAGCCTGTGATGGCGTGCAGCTCAAGGCTGCCACGAGATTGGGAATCAATCGAAACACACTGCGAAAGAAACTACTCGATCACGGATTAGACGAGTCGTCTGAAGAGTAAATAATTCCTACCGGCATTCATGTTTCTAGCATAGATGCACTTAATAGAAGATCTGCAGGTATCGCATCCACTAGGCTTCAGCCATCTCACGGGCATGATAGCTTGACCGAACCAGAGGGCCTGACGCAACTTGTTGAAAACCCATACTCCGGGCAAGTTCACCAAGCTCATTAAATTCATCGGGATGAACGTATCGGCTTACTGGAAGACTGTCGAGTGTCGGCTGTAGGTACTGACCAAGCGTCAGAAAGTCAACGCTGTGGTTCAACAGATCATCAAACACCTGCATTAATTCCTCTCTTGTTTCTCCAAGCCCGAGCATTAAACCACTCTTGGTTTTAGTCCGCGGCATGATTTTTTTTGTATCTGCAAGTAATTTGAGAGTCCACTCATACACGCTTTTGCGCCCACGCACTTGCCTATAGAGACGTGGCACTGTTTCGGTGTTATGGTTAAAGACATCAGGACGACTCTGAAGCAGTCGCTCTAAGGCACCTGATTTACCGATAAAATCAGGGACAAGTACTTCGATTGACGCACCTGTCGCCTGTCTGACTGCCTCCACAGTTTTCCGAAAATGCTCCGCGCCACCATCAGGCAGATCATCCCGCGTGACACTTGTAATCACCACATGCTTCAAACCAAGACGTTTGGCTGCCTCAGCGACGCGTTCTGGTTCATCATCTTCAAGCTCTTCTGTTTTCCCTTTTGGCACTGAGCAGAATCCACATGGTCGCGTACATACATTGCCGAGAATCATGAATGTTGCCGTCCCTGAAGACCAACATTCCAGCCGATTAGGACATTTCGCAGATGAACAAACCGTTTCCAATTCAAGTTCTTCAATGAGTCCAGCTGTTTCACCGTGTCCTCCTCCCTCACCAAGATTCTGACGCAGCCACGGTGGAAGCCGCCGTGAGATGAGTACAGAGGGCTCTTGAGCAGTTGCGCAACTGGTTTGTGCTGTGGAATCTTGCTTATTTAGTATTGGCAGTAGGCTCGCGGCACTCGCTGAGATATCTTCATCCTTCGACACGGACAAATCCTCAGGCACTCTTGGTTTTTCGAACATGCATTCGTGTTTCAGTGTTTTGAAAAATTGGTACACCAGATTGAATGGAGACATCGACACAACCAAATGCATCTGCCAGAGACCGAACTATCGCGGTACGGGCATCTTGTAAGCGCACCTTGCGACGTATTTCAGCCTGCACTGATCCCATCGTACGCTTCTTCATACCCATGGCGACAGGCACGGTGTGAATTCTGCGATAAAGACCCATATCCGGGCAGATATTGACAAAACCGCCGTGCCAGATGATACCACGACGAACCGCAAAACTAACGGCTGCAACCAGACCTGATCGACCGAAAATCCCTGGCTGATTTGAGTCACGAGTTGTAGAACAGCTAAGGCTCTGAATAGCTGATTCGAGGCCAAATTCAAACCGTTCGAGAAAACCACCAATGTCATTGGATGATAGACCAAGTTTTTCCATGGGAGCGAACAGGGCAATGCCAACTTGGCCAGGTCCGTGAAGTACAGCACCACCACCACGACCGACGAAACGTACTACAAGACCTTTACTTGCCAATTCATCTGCAGAAATATCAATGTCGGTATACGAACCAAGCCTCCCAATCGTAATTCCTGCAGCTGGCTCATAAATAACCAGTGTTGGAGA
>NZNR01000085.1 GCA_002694955.1 Planctomycetaceae bacterium | reverse complement strand
CTCTATTAGGAAGAAAAAAAAGAAAATAAAGCTCTATCTTAATAAATGAATAATTTTGTTTTGCCCAGCGAGGGCAGTCTCATCACCTAGGGTTGGTGGCTCGAAGTACTTTATAAATGTAGCCCGATAAAACCCACCCTTAATCATCAAAATTGAATTTGCTCCTCTATCACACAACTCTGGTCCGAAAAATTTAAAAGTATAAGGTGGTCTTGGCATGTATCCGGATATTCTATTTTTTGAACAGCACCTACATAATGAGAAAGATCACCATCCTCGAAAAAATAAAATGGCTGCCGTGGCGCACATCCACTCGCTGCAATAGCCATACAGCTGAAAAGCATGCCGATTTTTTGGAACCAACTGTTCACGGAGGTTTTCTTTATCAGGTTCGTTGATCAGCGTGGGAAGTGTGGCTAACCGCCACAAGACTTCCCACGTTGCGTTGAACAAACTGACGCTCCGCCCTGGAGGGAATTCTTTACGAGTATCAATACAGCAAGGTTTCCCTTGCCGTTGATACACAACAGAAAGTCTTCTGAGTACGATAACCCCCCGGATCGTACCCACGTCGTCGCACACCCTAGGGCGTAGCGTCAGCACAGTTCATATCGACGACTGAATCGATAAACTTGTGCTAACCGTTATTTATGACCTGTTTTTATTTTTTTCTGCGAAGAATAGGAGGTTTGGGTAGACCATCGAGAAGACGTCTGCACCCTAATCTGTCCAGCTTCATACCAGACAAAGCGTGCCAAACAGTCTTTGGTCTGTTCTACAAATTCGCAGCCAGCCTCTGGACCAAGTACGCTCAGGGTTGTTGCCAAGGCATCTGCAGTCGTTGCATCAGGTGCAATAACAGTCACACCTGTTGAACCAACTACACCAATACCTGTCCTTGGATCGACGATATGACTATATCGTATTCCTTCTATTTCAACGGCTTGAAACGCATCTCCAGAAGTCGTCACAGATGCATCTTCAAGTGTTATGAAAAATGGTGGCAGATCTTCACATCTATTTTTTTCTGGCTGCCTGCCAAGTGCATCTACTTCTACCCGCCAACCAGCTGAATTTGGTGGTCTCCCAATGACACCTATATCACCCGATGCATCAATCATTCCAGCAACAATATCGTTGTCCTTTAGAATATTTAATCCCTGATCGATCGCAAAACCCATACCGATACCACCGAGGTCAAGCCTCATATCAGGTTTCAGAAGGCTAACCTTGTGGCCGTCTTCTAGCCTCAACGTGTCCGGGCCTGATGCATTACGGGCAGCTACAAGCTCTCTTGCAAGAGGCATGCGCTTTGTCTGTCGTGATTTCCTCCATAAGTCTGTAAAAACTCCAACCGTTGGATCAAAAGCCCCATGACTCCGATCGCGCCAAGCGGTAGCTTGAACAAGAACTTCCCAGAGTTCTGGACTGACTGGTGTCGGCGAAAGTGTCGGTGCCAAAGCCGAGAGTTGGCATAGTTCACTCGTTGGTTTGTAATCAGACAGGACTTGTTCAAGTCGACTGACCTCATCGAGTGCTGCTGTAATTGCTTTTTCGGCTTTGGAAATTGACTCTGCAAACGCTGTTACAGTCCAGGTCACTCCCATACACCTCCTGGTACCTTGATAACGACTGAGTGACGCTGCATTTGCTGGTATTTGCGAAAGAAGAATAAAGGAAATTAGTACCCATAACACCATTTGGGATGAATAACTCACTCCATTGAGGTAGAATTGAGTTTGTCTTCGGCTTGCAGAAAAGATCACGTGTATGTCCAAGCTTTTGATTTAATAAAGGAACATTCGATGGATTTACCGGTCACGATTACATTTGACTGTACGCCATTACGAAGCATTTCTCGCTTCGACATACCCCTAGATGCATCACCTACTTTTCGAAGACGTCTTGAATTGTTACAGGCAGCCGTCACAAAACATGGTACTCGCAACACATATTATCTTACCGACGCCAAGTGTCAGTTTCGATTTACAAATAACCCAGAAATTGGCTGGGTAAAGTTTGCATTCGAGGGTACCGTCATAACAAATGACAATGACAGTCAGACCATTGGCAGTGATCTCATTATTTGTCTTGATACAGAAACATGTGATTGGCTCACACAACCAGCTGTTGAATGGCTCAAAAACAGTGTAAGCCATGCAGTCGAAATCGAATTTGATCGGTATATTGCAGCAGGTGATCTGTCTGAGGCAATAAATCGAATTGAACGCGAACAGGCTGCGAGTGACGCTGCTGGTGGCTTTCTCGGAATGAATCTCTAGGCATTTATCGTTTTCACGTACCCTGTTGCATCCGAATTTTTATGTCAGAATCTCCAAAATCTATTTGTCCGGTGTGTGGCGGTGACACGCATGAAATTCGTGCCAAACTTCATTGCCGACAATGTGGAATGATTTTGGAAACATGCTGTGAGGGTGGTCCCATGGGTGCTCGTCCCTGTGACCAACAACCGCCATTCCCGGTAGATTCCAAACAATCTGAAGATTTCAAAACAGGCTGAGTTTTTTGATTAGGAAAACTCGATCTTTCTTTTGTTCGGTTAGAACAATGTGATTCTATTCGTGTCCAAATGTGCCGCTACGAGGCCACACTTTGTTTCGAGTTGCATTCCGGTTCGGTAAATAACAGATGGTGCCTTGTCATGATCTGTATTCGAGCAGACTGATAACCGTTACGACTAGAAGAGAAGGAATTCTGTAGTGACAGGTACGAAAAACTTTCATGTGTTGCTATGGATAACAGGAGCATATCTTTTTACCAGTAGTAGTCTGGGCCTCGCGCACGATGAAGCGACACAGACACAATTTCTGGTCGAAGCTCAGCAAGGAAGCTCGCGTCTTTTTCAAAACAGTTCACACAGTAGTCCTAAACAATCTCTCATGCGGTCGCACGACGGAACAGAGATGAGAGATATTTGCTATACGAAATGGCGAATGGAGGAGCGCACGCTCGCATACACAATAAAGAAACGCGTGCCTCACACAGAATATCGATCAAAAAAGTACACCGTTATGATTCCTGAAAATAGAACGAAAACTGTTCAGTGCACAACAGAACATTTTCCCAGCAATCAGCGACACGTAAACCCAGTCAGGATTCCCAATCAGGAACAATTTGATAAGCAATACACAGTGATGATTCCAGTGCAGCAGGAGCGAACAACCAGTTGGACTGTGAAGGTTCCATCCAAAAAAACATTCGAGAAAATGTTCGTCGTGATGGTACCTGTTGAGGAGAAGAAAACAGAAGAATATACCGTCAGAATTCCCTTTCTTGAGAAAGTCCATGAAACATACACCGTTAAGGTACCGTATCAAGAAAAAATAATTACTTATCGGAAGGTAACCAAACGGGTGCCAGTCAAAACAACAAAAACAGTCGTCTGTCATGGTGGACACTGGGGGATGGAAGCACAGAAAGTATCAGAGAACAGCCGCTGTGATCCTGCAGGAGATCCAGGTGTTCCGGAAACTATTTACCGTCGGAAGTGGGTGCCAACTTCGGTCACTCGGGAAGTTCCTGCCACAATCTGGAAATGCATTATCGAAGAAGTTCCCCACATCTCGTATGTGCAGAAGTATCGGTCTGAAGAACGAACTCGCACACAATATGTTCAACGTTACCGTAAAGAAACAAAAATCCGTGAGTCCTTTATCACAAAAATGGTTCCTGAAAAAAGAACGAGGATTGTCTCCATAGAAACTTTTCGTGAAGAAAAACGAACGGGCACATATTGTGTAACAAAAATGGTTCCTGAAAAAAGAACTAAACCTGCCCACTTCACACAATACCGTTGGGAAACCCGAACTCCTGAGCAAACTCTTCAAAAAAATGTTCCTCAAATACAGACAAAAACAGTGCGATATACCGTTATGGTACCGAAAGAAAAAATATGTACGTATCGTGTTCTCGGCCACGACACCGTGACAGAGAAAAAAACCTTGAGATATTACGTTCGTGTTCCTTACAGTGTGTCAAAAAAAGTACCGCTCACTGTTCGCCGTTGTTTTGTAAAGCAAGCGCAAGACGACGTGACAAGTCAATCTGGCAAGGTTCATTCAAGCGACTCAGAAAACACTAAGAAATCTGCCTAGTGGTCTAGAATGCCTCAATTGCGTTGTGTAGAAACCGCCGTGATGCCTTAGAGAACTGCCTAGTGTATTCTTCGCTACAAGAAATCAGGTGTTCTTTCTCAAACCTGTAGTGGAGTGATCAATGCATTATTGGCTGATAAAAAGTGAACCAACAACTTTCTCAATTCATGATCTTGCTCATTCAAAAAACAAGACAACATGCTGGGAAGGTGTCCGCAACTACCAAGCCCGAAACTTTCTGCAAGCAATGAAAAAGGGTGATCGTGCCATTTTCTATCACTCAAATGCGAAACCCCCAGCAGCTGTTGGCATTGTTGAAGTTGTGAAAGAGTCGTATCCAGATCATTTTGCTTGGAAAGAAGGGCACAAATATCAAGATATAAAAGCTTCTCCTGAAAAGCCCATTTGGGCCATGGTCGATGTAAAACTCGTTCAGATCTTTCCTAAAGAGATTTCGCTCGAACAATTACGTGGTGTAAAGGCACTCGAGGGCCTCGAATTGTTGCGTCGTGGCAGTAGGCTTTCAGTCCATCCTGTTTCAGCAGCACACTTCAAGGTATTTGAACGACTTGCAAAACAAAAGTAAAACTTGTCTATGTCATGCCAGCATGAATCACATCAACGACCAGTAGCACCAACAAGCAAGCCTCTTCCAGAAAGCCTCCAGTGGCTTGAAGACGATTTGGGTACCATCAAATCCAATGATCTCTTCAGACCGGTCCGAACACGTTTAGGGCGACAAGATGGAACCGTCATACTGAACGATCGTGAACTTATTAATTTTGGGTCCAATGACTATCTTGGCTATGCTGGAGACTCTCGTCTGATTAAAGCTTCTGCAAAAGGAGCTTGCTCCGAGGGTGCTGGTGCAGGAGCGAGTCCACTGGTAAGCGGTCATTCAGCCCTTCACGAGTCTCTTGGAACAAATCTTTCGTCACTCTTGAACACCGAAGAGTCTCTCATCTTTCCAAGTGGTTATGCTGCAAATATGTCCACAATTGCGTGTCTTACTGGTCCTCATGATCTTATCGTGAGCGATGTAAAGAACCACGCGAGCATAATCGACGGTTGTCGGCTTTCTGGGGCGAATATTCAGATCTATCCACACCGCGATCTTACAGTAGCTGCCAGCCTTCTTAAAAATATTCCCGCAAAGCGACGACTCATAGTGACTGATAGCCTCTTTTCCATGGATGGTACGATCGCGCCCCTGGCGGATATGGCTCAACTTGCTCACGACACCAAAAGTATGCTTCTCGTTGATGAAGCACACGCTACTGGAATTTTTGGAACTCGTGGCAGTGGACTTGTTGAAGAAGCTGACGTTGCCTCCTCGGTTGCTGTGCGAATTGGAACTCTCTCCAAGGCTCTTGGAGGTTCAGGTGGTTTTGTCTCTGGTCACCACACTCTTATCGAATATCTCAGACATCGGGCCCGCGGTTGGATGTTTTCCACTGCTCATTCACCAGCATCTGCCGCAGTTGGAATACGTGCAATTCAGCTATTATCTGAGGAACCTTTTCGTCGAAAAACACTTACAGAAAATGCAGATATGTTTCGGCACAAGCTCTTATCGCACGGAGTCAACATCGGTAACGCTGAAGCACATATTGTGCCCGTCTACGTCAAAACACCACAGCAAGCGGTTCAAATAGCTGCTTCCCTCGTTAAGGATGGCTTTTTTGTACCCGCAATACGCCCTCCGAGTGTTCCAAGAGGATCGAGTCTCCTCCGAGTAAGTCTGTCCTTCAAACATTCTGAAGATACTATTGATGCATTNAGTAACTCGATAATCAAATATGTCTGCATGTGAATCAAANGACTTGTCGAAGTGGTGTATTATTGGTGCTGGCCCTTCTGGGCTAACAGCACTGAAGAATTTTTTGCAGTGCGGTATTCAAGTTGACTGTATTGAGCGTGAAGATGATCTCGGTGGAAATTGGTATTTTGGATCATNNACATCTCGTGTTTTTGAATCTACAAAGCTGATTAGCTCAAAGTCACTTACTCAATTCACTGATTTCCCAATGCCTCAGGATTGGCCAGAATATCCTGATCATAGACAATGTCTGGAATACCTTCATCGGTATGCTGATCACTTTGGTTTACGCAAGCACATTCTTTTTAAGAATTCTGTTACNCATATCACACCGATNGAGTGCAATCAGGTGCGACAAGGTTGGCAAGTTGATTTTGAAGATGGAAGCACGCGATACTATGCGGGNGTTGTCTTTGCTTCGGGACACAACCATGAGCCACGATTGCCAGATATCGCTTCAACATTTACTGGTCCAGTAATCCATTCTGCAGCATACAAGTCACCAGAAGTGCCCTGTGTGCTAAAAAACAAGAGAGTTCTTGTTATCGGGGGTGGAAACTCTGGTTGCGATATTGCTGTGGAAGCTTCTTTTCATGCTGCTGTCACATTTCATTCAACTCGTCGAAACTATCACATTTTACCGCGCCTCTTTATGGGCAGACCATCAGACCTCCGAGGTGANCGACTTCTAAAAATGCGCATACCTCTCAGCATTCGAAGACTAATCAGTCGACGAGTTATTGCNCGCACGATTGGTTTACCTGAAAAACATGGTCTTCCTCTACCGGATCACAGCCTTTGGGAAACACATCCTGTCATAAACGAAAATCTTTATCGTCGCATTGATGAGGGTGCAATTCGACCAATGCCTGATATTGAAAGATTTGAAAATACGACAGCTTTTTTCAAAAACGGTCNTCGTGAGCCAATCGATGTTGTTATA
The DNA here is from genome assembly GCA_002694955.1 of Planctomycetaceae bacterium. The sequence continues at coordinate 2,449 of NZNR01000085.1, read as the reverse complement.
GCAGCGACAGGGTATCGCCTTACATTCCCCAAAATGAATNCACCTGAACTNAACNCAGAAGACGGNATACCAAANTTATTTATGCACTTCCTTCACCCAGAAGCCAATGATCTTGCTGTCGTTGGAATGATTCAACCNGACAGCGGACAATGGGGTATCACAGATCTCCAATCACAGGTGATCGCTCGAATGATTCTTGCAAATCGTAGCGCGCCACGAGCTCAAGCATGGCTTAAAAAACAACGGCAAAGAATACANAAAAATAATTCAATTCACTATATNAAGTCACCNCGACATGCACTTGAGGTCGAACATTTTAGTTATTCTNAACACCTCAAAAAACTTATTTGTGGACTAAACAGACGCTTGCGCCACGCAGCTATCTAATAATCTCCTCAACNTGTCTCTACCCTNCAAACTCGACGTAATACATTCTTTGGATCACAAACCATCTGGAAAAGTTAGTGGCTGCGTAACTGGTGGTACTTTTTGTTCNGGCTGTTGAGGATTACCAAAGATCGCTTCNAGACCNCTCCCAATGCCATCGCGTAATACTGCNTCTGCTGTGTTTTGCATGATTCGCTTTAAGATCGTATCGATCGCAGTNGCATCGAATTGAGGATTACGAACCGTTCCNCGAAGTGGGATCACAAAAGGAGTGCGTAGAAGTTGTGCAACTACTGGAGTAGCTCCTGCTAAATCTCCTCGAAAAGCAACTTCGAGCTGCATCGACAATGAACCGTCATGCCCCATACTGCCCTGACTGCGTACAGTCANTTGACCCATGTCGAGGATAAGATTGTCATGGTAAACCCGACCATCTGCTATCTGCACCCGTACTGGATCTGGTCGTGCCCGCAAGAAAACGACCTGATCACCAAATGCAAAACGTGGATCAACAACACTTTGAAGTTTTGCTAAAAGCTTAATGAGCGGTCCTGCCATATCGCCGGGTGTAACAGAAAACTGCTCCAGCATTAACTGTCCGTCAAATCGACCATTGAGTGGATCGTTCAAGGGCAACTGACCTCCGGATGTATCAACGGTCAGAAAGCCGTTTGCTTCAGTTGCTCGCCTCAGAATTGGAGACAGCCAGGATAACCACCGATCACAAAGAGGCGGCGTTAACGCAATACGTTCAATGAATCTTCCTGGTGGTACAATAAGTTGACCAGGTGGAGGAAAAAGCTGAATCCATGGTGTTCCACGAATTTTTCCTCCTGACACTGGTATTTCAAATGGTCCAAAAGCCAGTTGTCCCTCGAGCAGTCGCAGTGGCATCGTGCCAGGCCCAAGGGGAAAACCGGCNATTTGTCCACCTTGCCAAGAAAGTGTTGTTTCGGCTGTTATACGNGGAAACCAGTTCTCGATACCTTGGTCAGCACTGTGGGATTGTTTCGACGGTAAAGCGATGAGTTGTTGTTTTGATGAAGAACGCTGTGGCGAAGGTGCCTTCCACTTTTCTGGAAGTGGTACCATCACTGAATCATCAATTGTCATAGAAGATTCAACAGAACCTCTTATGGAAAACGGTTGTGGGCCGCCGCCTGTCACTTTCAACATCTGAGCTGAAGACGGTGAAAGAAGTCGGCTTAACTGCTCCCAATTCATTAATATTGTGCCACCAAGTTCTACGTGCTGTCGCCCTGTTATGTCGTCGATTGACCCAGTCGCTACAACACTCACGGTTGAGGATTCAATTTTAAATTGATTTATTTCTATTTGGTTCGTTAATACTTCATTCGCAACCGGTCGTGTTATGTCAAGCAGTCCGTTCACCTGCGGTTCTTTCCAAACCAGATGTGCTTGTAGACCTTCGGCTTGTCCGTTTCGGACGTTTGAATGAGAAACAGCTAATTGGCTACCTGTTATTGTCATCAAAAGATTGAGACCCGTAGGTGTTTCAAGGAGATCCGCTGTTCCCCAAAGACGACCTGCTGCGTCTAGTGTCAGATCTTGTGCCAGCCATTTATTCAGTCTTGTAAGATCGACTTGCCACTGTATCTGACCCTGCACACTATCGAAAAGAGTATTGATCAATGGTTGATCTTTTGAAGTTTTCGAGACTATCTGCAATCCACCTGTTCGTAGTGATACCGTTGACGACAACATTTCAGCACTTGAGAGCCTTATGATTCCTCGACCAGGATCTACCGATCCAACTGCTGCAAGAATCACCTTCGATTCTTCTATACGTTGTCTACCCGCTTGAAAAACGAGGTTCTCTATCTGCGCTGAAGCCTTTGTTATCTGAAATTGCTCACCGATATACCGGAGGTTCCAGCTGCTTTCAAAACGACCCGCTATTTCTGTTTGAGAAGAAGGTACTTCAAAACCCCCAGTAACACCAAAACCAAGAATTCGCTGTCGCCATGTCATCAAATTTCCTGACATCTGACAGTCGAAAGCGACTGGCTCTTTCTTCGCTTGTGCGATCATATTTACCCAC
>NZNR01000084.1 GCA_002694955.1 Planctomycetaceae bacterium | reverse complement strand
TGCATACGCGACTGCAAAAAAGTTGGTAGTCTTGCTGCTAGAATCGCAAGCGAATCCAGATGGGTTCCAATGGCTGTCAGTTTTACTAACTGTTCATCGATGAAGCCTGATGACTCTCGCTCAGGCACCTGCTCTTTGCATGCGACAGCCTCCTGAGCAAGTTGCCATATGGTTTTAAGCTCAGACGCTATTCGGCGTGCTATATCTCTCTCATGGCTGCGATCTCCAAAAGGCTGTTCATCAAACTCTCCTGCAGCGAGCTCTTGGCAATAACTCTGCAGTGCCTCTCCTGTCTCAGAAATTTGCTGAAGAAATGAACTGTCTGATGTTGCTTCAGGCTGCATCTCTTCACTCTTCGAGCCTGATTCAGTGACACTTGCAGTTCCCCACTTGAGAAAATCTGGCTCACCAGATTCAAGTAGATCGATCTGCGGTTCATTTTGTATTGCGCTCTCTGCCCAAAGCCCCAGATCGACAGCAGCCATGACGCGCGAATGTGAGAGTTGCAACTGCCCCACCCGTGATGCGAGGCGACTTGCCTGAGGTAACTCACTCGCGCGACTACTGAGTGCTTTCACTAACCTTCTATATGAATACACACCAAGAAAGCTACTTGCTGATAAGAGCGTAACCGTAAAGCCAACAAGTAGCCCAACCACAAGCAGCCGATTACGAATTGGTCGCCGCTTTTGCAAAGCCTACCTCCTAGCGTGAAGCTCTTCTATTTCCATGAAAAAAATGGTTCAACCCAGACCGTAGCAAGAATGAGGGGGAAACCAAATATGAAAAGCACGGGGGCCAAAGCCTCGCCTGAGATCAGTAAGCCTGATTAAATTGGGCTTTTCAGCAAAACCTGACTAGGGCCCCATCAAACGAGCCCCCACCGCTTACGAAAAAACCACTCTGCACAGAGACACCCTGCGAACATTGAGATTATGATAAAATTATCCCAAAGCGAGACAGACCATTCTTGGCTGATTTTAGAGACGGTTGGAGCTTGAGCTATTTCTTTGAAGATGTCAGGAAGTTCCTCTGGAAGCCTGACTCCTCCATCAGTCGCAGCGGCAATTTGCTGCATGAGCAACGTGTTTGCACGCGGATTTGCAAGCTCCAAATCTTGTCTATACACAACAAACCTCGCAGTAGCCTCTCCTCCCTTGCGATCTGCTTTTACCACCACCTCCCAGTCACCTGGCTCAGTACATCCTGCTACTGTTCCCGAAAAAGATTCCATATTTTTCGAAAGTTGGACCTGTCGTGAATTCCCTGTTGGATCAATGACAGTGGCAGATATAGAGCTACCTTGAACAAGTGTTCCATCAGGAAGTGTAAGACCGGCATCAAAAACTAATGGACTTCCTACAGAAATTCGACGTCGTGCCAGCTTTAACCAGAGACGTTCCCCGTCAAAGTCCTCTCGGCGTGCTAGCCATAGAATAAATTGTCTCCAAAATCGTTTGTATGCCCCGGCAGATCCCTGCATTGCCCATCTCCATGTAGAGTCCACAGCAAATACAAGCACTCGACCCAACCCATATTCACGAGCAACTAAGAGTGGAAGGCCTGTCGCTGTGGTAGCTAATGTTTTTGCTACTGGCAAAAGTCGAGGCAGGCGATTGGCTCCATCTAACTCTGGTAAGCCTCTCCAAACGTCATCTGATTCTTGTCGACTTTGACCAAGACGCAGGATAGAAACCCCCCCAAATTGTTCGTCTGGCATGATCGTAATGGGCCCCTTTTCATGGAGATCATTTCGAATAGGCTCATCAAAGCGTTGACGAGATAGGGGATCCCGGGCATAGGGCAGCAACCTTCCCAGCGGTGAACTTCCCCAGCCTCCCGCCTCAAAAGAATGAAAGCCACCAAGAAATCCAATACTGGATCCATTCTCAACCAGAAGCCGAATCTTCTCGAGATCTTGCGGACGTATGGCGTCCACATCGAGATCTCCGATGAGAAACACCTTGTAATCACGCGACAACTCTTGCTCAAGGCTGACCGGCCACCGACTTCTACGAACAGAATCGATCCATTGAAAATCTATCTGTATGTCAGGACTACTCGACAGCACTCGACGCAAGAATCTTTGTTCAACACGTGGGCTTCCCTCGAGGTACAGGACTCGCAGTCCGCCATCAACCACATTAACAAAGCTTGATACTGTATTATTCGTAAGAACAACTTCACCCGATACTGAGTCGATCTCTAGTACCAGCTTTCGTTCACCTAATGAGTCTGCCTTCCAGTCGAAGCGAACGGATTCTTCTGTGGTATTTTCCACCGGCTTGACTGACCGTCTCGCAACCTCAGCTAACTCACCATCTGACTGTTCGACTAGCAATCAGACGGTTGCTTCCCGGTCAGAAAGACCCTCAAGTCGAACTCGGCCAATAATCTCAACTGTATTTCCGAGAAACACTTTATCGGGCGCTGTTAAGCCTACAACTGATGCATCTCTGGCCTGCACAGCACCTCGGGACTGACCGTATGTAATCGCCCAGAGAGGAACACCGCGTTCACCCAAACGACGTGACTCAGCCTGAGGTGGCAGATCGTTCGGCGGGTAGGCGTGCTGCCCACCATCGCTTAACAAAACAACTGCACGAAGGGGCTGTTCTCCTATCGCACGTATCGCTGATTCCATTGCCGAACCAATTGCTGTTTCCCCAGAAGAAGGAAGTCGTTGCCATTCCCTAATATCGAGGACCTCGGCATCCAGAGAAGTTTCTCTCGCTTCACGATCAAATACCCATGTGTGAATGAGCATGCTCTTGTTTGCAATTTCTCTTTGGGTGGACTCCATGGCTGACTGAAGAGTCTCCCGAAGATGCTCCCATCGCGTCTTACCGTTCGGGCCATCTGCCACGGTCATGCTCTCAGATGAATCAGCTAACACGAGAACAGAAGCAGGCTGCTGGAGTCTTCTTGTTGACACCAATCTTGGCTTCATCAGGCAGAAGAGAAGCACTAGAAATGCACTTATACGCAAGGAAATCAGAACCAGCCGTCGGCCTCGGGACAGCCGACTCTTGTCAGGGGCCAAAACAAACACAAGGCAGGCAAATGCAATAACCAATAACGTCACACCAAACCAACCACCTGTTGGATTAAACTGGACGGAGGTTGTAGTGAATAAGCCACACTGCGTCATGGTGAATGCTCCGTCTCGGAATCAATCCCTTCGGGGAGGGGAGGAGGCGTGCTTTCATCTCTATTTCTTGCTGGCGGAACTGGTGGAGGTGTAATAACTCCAGCGTCTTCATCAGTTTGAACACTCTCAGCAAATATCTCTGCTGCTCTAGCTTCAGGTTCTGCGCCATCACGGGGCGCATAGAACTTGTTCGATATCCACCAATCTAAGGCAAGCAATGCTGCTGCAAAAAAAAGAATCCAACCAGACAACTCTGCTCCCACCCGGTAACTCATCACATCACGATCAAGGCTTTCGGCGTCATGCACGATTCGACGATCGTCACCAAGCATGAAAGATAGTTCGTCATCGTTAAGTCTTGAAAAATCAGTTGCTGACTTGGGTAAACGAGCGCTGAATCCTTTAACGAACCCACCCGTTTGACCTCCAGAACGAATCTGGTAGTTACCCGGTTGTCGGGTTGCGGATACAGCAATGGCTCCTTGATTCTGATCAATAGCGACTGGAAACGTATCCCCTAGTGGCGTACGAACTGTAGCCGTTGGCAGATCGTGTCGCTGAAGACGAAGCCTTGCCACCTCACCTGACTTGATATTCAGAGAATCTGGCGTCTCCATAACGTGTTCCAGAATCTCATTTGCAAGCATCACAAACGGCCATGGCTCGAAACCAGTAGCAAGTTGATTCCACGCTTGGGGATCATTTGCTGTTTGAGATATTGGAGTCGTAACGATCACCACTCTCCCCTTATCTAACATCCGCTCAAACATCGCTGGTAATCCATTGCGGTAACTGGCTATAGGTAGTGCTGGTGTAGACAGCGCATCACTATTTTCAAGAGTTGGCTGAAACTCCCAGTGACGAAAGACTGGAAAATCCTGCCATGGCACCGAATCCCCAACGCGACGAAAGGCAGAAAGAACAGGATGATCAAGCGAGGCAGGAGCAAAATAATTTGAACGGTCTGGCGATCGCCACACTCGTTTTATTTGACCACCAAGCACAGACTCACTTTCAACTGAACTAAACTCGCTCGGCTTGCCGGCCGAAGGCCCCAACCATACGACAAGCCCGCCTCCGTTACTGACCCACTCGTGGAGCATTTTCCATGTACGCGCAGGTAGTGGCGGTGGATCAATCAGAACAATACTAAGATAATCAGACCATGACGCCTTCTCTAGTCGATCAAACGATTCCAACGTGACAGTAAACTTACTGCGTCCAGCGCTCACAAGAGGAAAGGGCGCAACGGCTTCGACAAAAATAAGGCCCGTCGTTCCAACTGGATCTGGAGAGGCCACTAACACACGTGCCGGTGGACCAACGTCAACAGTGAATTCGATTGAATCATCTACAGGGAGACCATCTCCTCCCTCGATAAGCACTCGTCCCTGATGGACACCAGGATCCACACCATTGATTTCAAAACGTACTTCTTCCTCTTCACCGTCTTCCAAGGCAATGGGCTTTTCCCCTCGGCGAACAAAACTGCCCTCTTGATCCTGAAATTCAATAGCAACCGACCGGGCAGACTTTGGTCCCACTCGTCGTGTTACTACTGAGACATTTAGAGGACTACCGACAGTCAGACGCTCAGCAGAAAGCTGAAGGCTGTCGAGAATAAAATCCTGTGGATGAGTAGCTGAGACATCAACAAAAACAAGATTTATATCAGGGTGAAGTGCATCCCAGTTCGGCTGTACGGGCTGTTCCCACCCACCATGAGAAAGATCCGTGAATACATACAGTTCTTTTCTCTCTATGCCTGAACTCTCTAGCAAACGCGCTGCATCATTCATCGCTACTGCAACATTGACCGAAGATGCACCGGTTGCCATTCGTTTAATTCTATTTTCTGCAGCAACTGCCGATGCTGAAAAAGTCGCCCCTCCATCACCAGTATCGACGATGGCAATCTTACTCTCAGGCGGAAGCTTATCGAAAAGGTTTGAGGCGACATCTTGAACCTTATCGATTCTTGTACGGTTGCCTTGCCGCAGCAACATACGTGGTGCGGTATCTACCACACATGCAACAGCAACTGGTCCTTCCTGATCAACAATCCAACCGGCACCACGAAGAATCGGTCGCGATACTGCTAGAACTAGTATGCAAAGAGCCAGAACACGTACCAACAAGAGAAGCAAATGCTGCAGTTTTAATCGCCGCTTTTTTATTTGCGACCGGGCTTGCAGAAACCGAATCGCCGGAAATTGGTGAGGAACAGGTTTTCGTCGCATAAGAAGATGCAGCAGCACCGGAATCGCGATAACTGCCATCCCACTCAGCAACATAATGTTCAGGAAAGAAAGGCCCATAGTGTCAATAGTACTCGATGAAGAATGGGCGTGTGCACCTAAGCTCGCTGCTGACGATTAATTAAGTACTCCATAAGAGCAGCATCGAACGGCATACTCGTATCGAGAGGTACATAATCGATTCCCGCTTGCTGGCAAATATGCCTGTAGTGTTCTCGGAAATCATCAACGCCAGCTACATAGTCACGACGAGCAGCATCGGCATCAACAACCATATTCTCGCTACTTTCTGGATCAGTAAGTTCTACCATGCCTTGAAAAGGAAACCGTACCTCTGCTTCATCAAGCACGTGAAATAATATGATGTCATGATTCCGATGACGCAGGCGAAGCAGCGCATCACGAATTGCTGGTGGTTCTGCCAGCAAGTCACTAAAAACCATCAAGAGCGAACGATGACGAAGCATTGCCCCAATCTGCAATAAACTAGAAGAAATTTCAGACGCACCCGTAGCCTCGACCTTCGACAAAAGGGAAAGAACTTCTGAAATCTGGCTTCGTCTTGATCGTGCAGGCAAACTCGCTGTAATTTTTTCACTAAAAACCATCAAGCCGCAAGGATCTTGCTGGTGAACCATAAGCCAACAAAGCGCTGATGCTAGCGAAATAGCATAGTCCAGCTTTGTGAATTGCTGTCGATAGGTGTATCCCATCGAGCCGCTCGTATCCACTACGAGATACCCGGTAATGTTTGTCTCAGCTTCATATTTTTTTATGTAATGCTTATCTGTCTTTGCAAANATAAGCCAATCAATATCTTTTGGATCATCACCGGCTGCATACCGCCGATGCTCACTAAACTCNACCGANAAACCCTGAAACGGACTCGCATGGAGCCCCTGAAGAAAGCCTTTCACAATAAACTTGGCACGCAGATCGAGCCGTGCGATCTGCTGCACTACATCGGGCTTGAGATACTCTTCTACAGCACGTGACATGCAGCACTCATTTCACCAACGGAGGAACCGAAGGCTCAGGAACTTCTTGCAGCANCCTCTGAACAAGTGATTCACTTGTAAGGCCTTCTGCTTGAGCCTGAAAGTTTGTCGATATCCGATGCCGAAGCACCGGCACGGCAATCCGGCGAATGTCCTCAATAGACACGCTAAATCGTCCATCCATAGCAGCCATCGCTTTTCCGCCTTGTATCAAAAATTGACCAGCACGTGGGCCTGCCCCCCAATCAACTAACTCTGTAACGTACTTNGGTGACTCAGGATCTTTCGGTCGTGTTGAGCGGACAAGTGTCGCAACGTACTTAACGATGTACTCACTTACGGCAACACCAGCGACAAGTTTTTGAATATTTGTAATTGCTCTTCCCGAGAGAACTTTCCTGACTTCTGGTCGCTCTGGCCGAGTGGTAGCCATCAAAATACGCTCTTCCTCATCTGCGTTTGGGTACCCAACTTTGATGTTAAACATAAATCGATCAAGCTGTGCTTCGGGAAGAGGATATGTACCTTCCTGCTCTACTGGATTCTGCGTCGCGATCGTAAAAAAAGGATCCGGCAGNTGGTATGTTTCCTGACCAACCGAAACCTCTCGCTCCTGCATCGCCTGAAGTAGAGCCGCCTGTGTTTTTGGTGGTGTACGATTGATTTCATCTGCGAGTAGAACATTCGTAAATATAGGNCCCTCTACAAACCTNAAATTACGACGGCCTGACTCGTCTTCATCGAGCACGTTGGTTCCTGTTATATCTGACGGCATCAAATCGGGCGTGAATTGAACTCGCTTGAAATCAACATCAAGAATTCTTGCTACCGTCGAAACCATTAAGGTTTTCGCTAACCCCGGAACCCCCTCAAGCAAACAGTGGCCTCGTGTAAAGATCGCAGCAAATAACTGCTCGATCACTTCGTCTTGACCGACAATGATCTTCTGAAGCTCTTCCTGCATAAGCAGTCTATGCTGGGAAAATTCCTGCAGCACGTCATCGAGTGACTTTTGTTTTCCAGCAGTCGACACGAAGTCGTTTTCCTTCCTTACGGGAATTATTGTGAACACAGTAGTAGAAGTGATAAAATCACTAACCACGTATCATTAAAGTATCGGACTTTGTGCCACCAAGAGGCAAACAAAAATGGTGGCGCAGCGATAAGAAGGCACGTGAGACAGCTACCTATCCCTTATTATGAAAGCTTCATGCATCACATCTTATTGAGCGGTTACAAGAAGATCTCGTTAGTCGTGTTGCTTGCGACCATCCAACTNGTGCCTGTGCACATTGCATTTTCGGCCGAAGTTGAACTCCGCCCTGAGCAGATAAGTAATGCTATTGAGCAGGCAAAAAACTGGCTTCTACGCCAGCAGAGCCCAAACGGTACGTGGAAGTCAGCAATGCGGACGGATGAAACTGTTNTCGGGGCAACTGCGCTGGTTGTTCTTGCGCTTGCAAACGCGGGAGTCGATGCTGACGAGCCTGCGATGAAGAAGTCACTTACATGGCTGAGGGAACAGACACCTACCGACACCTATTCGGTTTCATTGCAAACACAAGCCCTCGCGATGGTTTCTCCAAAGCAGGACCTGGCCATTCTTGAACGAAATGCCAGATGGCTTGAAGATCGCCAATCGAATGGACCCGGAGTAACCGGCGGCTGGTCGTACGGAGCAAATCGTTCGGGTGCTGACAACTCGAACTCCCAATTTGCGATTCTCGGATTACACGAAGCCCAACGCGCAGGCGTGCAGATCAACCCAAATGTATGGAAGTTATCACAAAAATACTGGGAGGCGGCCCAGCGCCTTGATGGCTCATGGAGCTACACTGCCGGGGGTGGCAGTGGCACTGGCAGTATGACATGCGCAGGTATCGCAAGTATTTGGATAACGAATGAACATACCGAGCGGCCAGACGCATTTGTAAATGGATCAAATATTTCATGTTGCGGTGGTGGATCTTCGACAAAACCTCTGGAAGATGGACTGCGATGGCTCGGTAAAAATTTCTCTGTNACCAGAAATCCGCCGGGTGGGCAGCAATGGCTCCGTTACTACCTTTACGGTCTGGAGCGTGTAGGGCGGTTTACTGCCAGGCGATTCATTGGCACTCATGACTGGTATCTGGAAGGTGCAAAGATGTTTGTCTCATCTCAGGACCCGCTTTCTGGAAGTTTTCAAAGTAAAGGGTCTGAAGATGCTATCGTGGCAACAAGTTTTGCCCTGCTATTCCTTGCAAAGGGTCGTAGACCTGTAGTTATTGCCAAAAGCCGCCACGGTCCTCGAAATGACTGGAACCAGCATGGTCATGACATTCCACATCTCGTTGAATTCATTGAGAAAAGATGGCGTGAGGATTATCCGGCGGGCCTTTCGTGGCATGTTCTCGATACACAGGAAGCGACTATTCAGGACCTTGCTCAGTCACCAGTTCTCTGGATCGGAGGTACCGCCGGCTTAGATCTTGGTAAAGAACCTGGCCTCCGATTGCGGCAATATATTGACCAAGGTGGCTTTATTTTTGCCGAGGCGACCTGTTCTGATGGAGCATCTTTTGACAAGTCTTTCCGCCAACTGGTTAGTGAAATATTCCCTGAACCTGAGCATCAACTGAGTTTACTTCCACCCGAACATCCGGCGTGGTACGCCGAAAAAAGTGTTGACCCAGAATTTCAACGACCGTTACTCGGTGTTGACTACGGATGCCGCACTTGCCTGATATACGCNCCTTTGGATAAATCAGAAAATGAATCTCCACGTCCTCCAAGCCTGTCTTGTCTTTGGGAACTTGCAGGACCTTCCTACGACAAATTCGATGAAACCATTCGCAAGCAAATTGATGCATCTTTGGCAATCGGGGCAAATGTCATCGCCTACGCAACAAATCGTGAACTGAAGAAGAAAGATGAATTACTTGCGCAAGCCCAACCAAAAGATGTTCAGCAAGATTCAATTGGACGAGGCCAACTAACTATTGGAAAGTTGCGCCATGGCGGGCTTTGTGACGCCGCACCCAAAGCACTAGCAAACATCCTTAGAGCTGCTGCACGAGAACTTGGAATACTTGTTGATGACACGCCAATAAAACTCGATCTCATTGATCCAGCAATCTTTAAGCATCACATGCTTTTTATGCATGGCAGACAAGCATTTGCATTTGATGATGTGCAAAGAAAAAATCTTCAAGAATTTCTTAAACGAGGAGGTACGCTGCTTGCCGACAGCGTCTGCGCATCTCAACCTTTTACTGACGCTTTCCGAAAAGAGTTCTCTGCTGCATTACCTGATCACATCATTGAAGCAATCCCAAACGATGACCCACTCTTCTCAGCATCAACCTACGGAGGATTTGACCTGCGTCGAGTGACACTACGATCCCCAACTGCCGGTGAGGGGCCACTGTCTTCCAAGAAAAGAGCAGTGCCACCGCAATTAGAAGGCATTCGAATCGGTGACCGGTGGGCAGTAATCTTNTCACCGTACGATATATCCTGCGCGCTNGAAAAGCAGAATTCGATGGAATGNACCGGCTATGATCGNGAAGANGCAGAGAAAATCGCACTCAATATTCTTCNCTATTCACTCAATCAGTAACTACACGAGTAGAGAGCGAGTGCAGTCTACTGAACGTGAGGCCGCCATCGCCTTTCGTAAAAATCAATGACTGCTCGGCTTTGAAACATTACATTCCCTCCTACAAACAGACTTTGCAGGCCTACGTACAGCATTGTTTGCATCACGATGACGAACTTTTACTTGCACNAGAGAGACNGCGAAACAATGCTGTAATGTATCCGTGTCAACAAGNAACGCATTANCAGTAACATGTTTTCTAAATCAAAACATCTCCAANTGANGGTCGTTGCTAGTGCAATGATATTCTCCTTAGTCTTTGCTGGATGCAGAAAAAACAAACAAGAGTCAATTAATCAGAGTGAACTTACGACAATTAACCCAGATAATTTATGCAAACGAATTACAAACATACTCAAGCAGACCCAAAACGAAAGAGAACTATCAACGGANCTTCAAGGAGCTTGGCAAATTGTTCATGGAATACTCGCATTCGGCAAACAATTTACTATCCGGCATAAATCCACGCCCGTTCCCGCACTGGAGTATTTGCTTGAAGGTGGAAATCTCCAAGGGTGGAAGATGCGACGCGGTGAGCACGGAGTCATTGCGGTTGTTGAGGAGGGAAGCACCGTNGGACAAGGCCATANGGATCAGTGGCTTGGGTATCTTTCACAATGNGGCACCANGGGAATCCCACTNGAAACAGAACTTNTTGTGNGCGNAACGCCTGCAACTGTTAATGACTTATTGCGACAAGCACAGGCTGATCTTCATGTCGGCCAAGAAGCAACATGGACATTGATGGCATTCGCCACATATCTCGAGGAAGACGAAACATGGAAGGCAGCGAATGGAGAAACATGGAATCTNCCCCGAGTCATTGAAATGGAACTTGATGCCGACCTGCACTCGAGTGCCTGTGGTGGATCGCACCGTTTGTACGGATTGGCAACCGCAGTGAATACATACCGGAGCCGACATCCAGAAGCAGGCGAGANACTCCCAGAACCATGGCAAGCAGCATCGCTTAAAATAACCGATAGCATCGACCTATCGCGTCGCTTTCAGCAAGCAGATGGTAGTTTCTCGACACATTTTTTTGAACGACCAGCTTCATCTGTTGATGTTTTTGCAAAACTTAGTTCAAGTGGACATATATTCGAATTCTTGGCTGTTGCTCTTCCTGCGGAGCGACTTTGCGAGCCGTGGGTATTACGTGCTGCCGAACGTTTAGTAATTACACTTGAGCAAACTGCAGATATCGATATTGAGTGCGGTGCTCTCTACCACGCTGCACATGGACTCTTACTCTACCGGGACCGTCTCTNCCAGTTGNGATAACTCTTTTATAAGAANCCCTTAAAGGCCACAACTAGCTTCTCTTGAGGCTCTCAGGTATGTTANATTTTCANNCATANTAGNTANGCGANCAGGTNTGATANCACNANANTTGTTGGCAATGCAAATGAGATTTATTCGTGCACGGCATCATTTTCTTCTACATNCAAAAGTTTGCTGATGAAGCCACTTCCGGTAAGACCACATGGCTACAACTTCGAGAGACNGTGACGGCGAGTGATAGCAGGTACCTTCCNAATGAGGTGTACCCGGATGAAGATGCTGTTGAGCTTCTACAAAAAATTGCCGACACATGCGGCGAAACATTGCCCGCGCTCATTGAAAGATTTGGTGAATTNCTGGCACCACACCTCATCAAAGTCGCTAGCCAGAATATTGACCCTACATGGCGAACGCTTGATCTTATTGAAAACACTGAAGACATCATTCACGCGATGGTACGTTCCGCAAAGCCTGGTGCGGAACCACCTGTGCTTGAAACAGTACGACATTCACCAAATGAACTTCATCTTGTCTACTCGTCGGGCCGAAAGCTATGCATGCTTGCAAAAGGCATTATCCGCGGGTTGGCAGACCACTATGACGAAACCATAGTGATTGAAGAAAAAAGCTGCATGCACAAGGGCGATCCATTCTGCTGCTTGGTAATTCAGGATGGTTCAAACGACACGCACTCAGCAAATTCACCTCTCTCTGAAACTCTTACCTTCGATCCAAAAAGCGGTAATTCACCTCAGCAAGCGACAACAAGCTGGCATTCGACTCCTTCAGATACTTCAACAACCCCTTCAAATATCGACAGCTTTACTATCAAGGGCCTCATTGGTCGCGGCGGTATGGGGCATGTCTACAAGGGTTTTGACACCAACCTCGATCGCGAAATTGCCATCAAGGTCATGCATCCGAGTCGTGCGAAAGATGAAGTTTCAAAGAAGCGTTTCCTTCGGGAGAGTAAGACTGCTGCATCAATTAATCACCCATCAATCGTCACGATCTACCAGATTGGCGAACACAACAAACTTCCATACATTGCTATGCACCTTATTGACGGGCCTAATCTTTCTGAATATCGAGCCCAACAGGGTGGCCTGATCCCTATACCCGAAGCTGTACGGATTGGACGGGAAATAAGTGAAGGTCTTGCTGCCGCTCATGAAAAGGGGCTTGTCCACCGAGACATCAAGCCAGACAACATTCTTCTTGAGGGTCCGAATCGACACGTACAGATTATTGACTTTGGCCTGGCACATGAAGCCGGTGATAACGAAGGTCGGCTAACAATCGATAATGCTGTTATTGGCACCCCTGCCTACATGTCCCCAGAGCGTATTGGTACCGATGAAGTGAATGCAAAAAGTGATCTCTTCGGGCTTGGAGTTATTTTGTATGAAATAGTTTCTGGAAAGCTTCCATTCGATGGCAAATCAATGGTTTCCAT
>NZNR01000083.1 GCA_002694955.1 Planctomycetaceae bacterium | reverse complement strand
AATGCGGTGTTGCCATCCGATGAAATTACAACACCTTGTGCTAAACCTGATGTATTGTAATTACCAATGATCCCTGTTCTTGCATCGACACCACTTTCGCCATTGCTAAAGCCTGCACCCCGGTCCCACGCCCTAAAAGTGATAACATCATTAATCTCTCCATTAAAGTTATCGGCTGGAGTGAATGCTATCCGAGTGTCACTATCAGCATTTAGAACAAGAGCCGATATTTCTGACACAGCACCAACATCAGTCCAGCTCGTACCATTATCAATTGAGAAATACAGCGTCCCTCCATTAAGGTTGACATCTGTAATTGCAATACCCGGCAACTCACCATCAGCATCGCTATAGTTATTGAGTACACCACCGTCGTCAATAAACGACGAGACAAGCGTGCCAACAGCACCAACAGGCACACCAGCATCTTCACTTATTACATCTAATGCTGGTGAAGCAGATGGATCTAAAACTGGGGAAGCATCGAGAGCATATCTTTTCTCAAGNGATTCAAGTTGTAGCCCGCGGACAATACCACTACTACTTTCTTGTATTCCCTGACTCTCTAATTTTTTTCGATTTCTTCGTCTTTTACCTGGGACCAAACCACGCCAAGCACGCCGCCAAATTGAGGCCATTATTTACATTCCGCTGAGACTGGTAGCTGATTTACAAAAACGAATCTTTTTTTTACAAGAAAACTACAAGTCTCACTACGATTTTTTCAATTTTTCTTGATTATCCCCAAAATTCCCTAACAGGTTGTTATTTCTCGGGAAATTATGCGGGCANNTTANCNCTCTGGTTGGAATCAAAAACCATGGTTTTGTGGTAATCNNGGGACTTNANCAAANCTGGCATGGCTGGCTGTAACTCGACCATAAGGCAANTCAGGATGGTACTATTGCATNCAAAATAANTGATTTGCTTNGCCNAATCACTCTCATCCGTAATAGCCAAAGACATCTCATCCATGACGACATCATTCAATTCTCACTATCCATCAATNGAAGANCTNCGNCNNAAGGCAAAGAGTCGAGTGCCAAAATTTGCATTCGAATATCTCGAAGGTGGCTGTAACAGTGAAATCAATCTGAAACGAAACACAGCAGAAATCCGAGAAGTTCGACTCAAACCACAATACATTGGTGACTATGACGGAGCTGATCTATCCGTTGAACTATTTGGCATAAAGTATGACGCCCCGTTTGGCATTGCCCCTATTGGTCTGCAAGGATTGATGTGGCCAAAAGCATGCGAGCTACTCGCAGCTGCTGCCTACAGAGAAAATATTCCGTTTTGTCTTTCAACTGTCAGTACGGCAAGCATTGAAAACATCGCTGACATTACACACGGACGCGCCTGGTTTCAGCTTTATCATCCAGCTGAAGAAGACCTACGAGATAAACTAGTCACTCGTG
The DNA here is from genome assembly GCA_002694955.1 of Planctomycetaceae bacterium. The sequence goes on along the minus strand of NZNR01000083.1, from coordinate 11,785 downwards.
CAGCCGAGGCAGGCTTTCCNGTNCTTGTTCTTCTTGCTGATACGCCNACGTTTGGATATCGTCCAAAGGAAATAAAAAATGGTCTGTCCATTCCCCCACGAATGTCACTGAGCAACGTTATCCAGATGTGCCAGAAACCATCATGGTGTGCCCATCAACTTCTTGCCGGGAAACCAGAATTTGCTTCACTTAAGCCTTATATACCAAAGGGGCTCAACATGAAGCATCTTGGTCTGTTCATGAACAAAACGTTCCAAGGGCGACTCACTGAAGACCGCATTAAGGCATTGCGTGACCTATGGAAAGGAAAACTTGTCGTCAAGGGGATNGTCACCGAAGAAGATGCTGAGAAAGTTTTATCGATTGGTGTCGATGGAATCATTTCTTCGAATCATGGTGGTCGTCAGCTCGATGCTGGCCAGTCGACGATTCGGCCGATGGCCAAACTTGCAGAAAAGTTTGGAGACAAGATGACTGTTATGCTTGACTCCGGCATACGCAATGGGTCGGACATCGCATGCGTCTTGGCAAGTGGTGCCAAATTTACCTTTCTCGGTCGTTCTTTTATGTACGGTGTCAGTGCACTCGGAGAGCAAGGTGGCACTCAAACCATCACCATCCTGAAACGACAGTTGCAACAGGTCATGGAACAGGTTGCCTGCAANACAGTAAAAGATTTTCCCGACCACCTGCTCAAAGAGTAGCTTTTGTTGAGAAATGCGCAGCGTCGGGCGGGGGGCTGCCTATCTATCTATACGCTGGCAGTCATTCAATGTTTTAAAGAGTTCATTTATTCTTTCAGGACCATGTCGATACACATCACTGCAGAAAAAATAATCTGTCGCAATGGGTTATNTGCCGGAACAGATTCATCTATCTCAAGCACATAATTATCTGCACTGGTAAAAAGTTCCTTGCCAACGCCAGACCATTTTTTGGTCACATGCGCGAACTCAGTTCCATCATCGGCAACAAACCGGAAGTCCCACCCGGTCCANGAACCNTTNAAGTGACAGAGNTCTTTGCCAGANGCNCTCAATACAGTNAANGCACCGCCTATNGAAAAAAGGTGCTGCTTAAACGATCCGATGACTTCATTCTGTGCGTCACGGACTTCGACCGTTGAAAGAAGAAATGAAAAACCACGATGCACTGAACAGACAGGCTCACCGGATGGTGTCGTAATCTCAATTTCAAATGGAGTAAGTCGCTTGTAGTCAGTAAAGCGAAATAATTTTGTCAGCATTCCAAGTCGTGGTTCACGACAATGCAAAATGACGTCACCAGACTCTGGATCGTAAATATCAAAATTATTTGCAGCTTTAAATAATCCAACATGTTCTTTCACAAGAAACAGATTGTTATTTAATACAGAATGCATTTGATTCTTCCCGTCGAAACTGAGCATTCATACCGACTAAAAATCTCTTACTATTTTTTGTCAGCAGCCATTCTTCCTATTTTGTAACACGGGTACTATTCACCGACCAAAACTGCCCACTGTCATTCTTCAGAAAAAGACGGATCACACCATCCTGAGGAACCTTTGCATTGTTCACCACGAACACATTCTTTCCATCTTTTACATCTGAAATACGCTCTGAATGTTCCCAACGGTCAGCAAATGTAAGACCATCCTCGGCTCCCCAATACACCTCCAGTTCCGGATTGCTTCCAAGACCTTCAATCTGACTCGCTATTTCAAGCCCACTANAAGTAACTTCCACGGACTGCACCGTTACCGCAGAAGGAACTGTCAATANAGATTTTTTATGCTCCGATGCGAGATACGAAGGAAGGTCTTTTAAATGGTTACCTTTTGCAAGATCAACGCCACCTGGAGCGTGTGGCTTGTGAAAGCTAAGACCACCCGTTCGAAGAAAAAACCAGCCATCGTCAGTCACTCCCCGATGCGTGTACGTTAGCCCTGTCTGCTTATCAACATCTCCACCTGCCATACGATCAAGTTGAAGGAGCTGACCATCTTCCTGAACCACCCANCCCCGATACCGCATTTCACGGGGGTACAGACCAGTCCGCTGAACATGCGGCGGTCCTGGTACTTCAACAAAGCTACCGACCCAGAGTGACTTCAGTGGCTTACCNTTGTTGTATTTGTTCCCCACACCAAATAATCGCCACTCATCTTTATCCGCAATATAAAAATAGCTGTAGTAAGTGTCATAGGTTTCTGACGGAACGACACGAAGCGCTAATACCTGTCGTTGACCTTGATGCCCAGTAAGGGGATCCCAATCCCGAATCTTGACACCCGTTCCCTCATGTCCAAAGCCACCAAACGTTGCATCACGATTACCNATCGCAAGGAGGTGCGAAAGCTGTTCAATTGGAGGTTCCGCCTGGCCACGCCCGTAAGACCAGAGTGAAAAATTGAACCCAGCATTCACGGTTCCATCTGCCTGCCAGGTTGGACCGTAATATCCAAAAGGTGTTGTGATANGCGCATAAAAACCAAGATCACCAGGAACAGCATCCATCTCCATCACCCAAAGACGAATGGGCTTTTTCGCTTGCGAACTTGANAANTTNGTATGTGCTGCAGCAGGTCGCCATCGCTTTCTCAAAACAGCAGCACCTTTTACGCACGAACCTCTAAGGGTCATCCAGTGAAACTGTGTGCCTGCTGCTGCTTTTTCACAGACGAGTTGCAGACGATGTAAGCCTGGTTCAATTACCTGAAATGGACAAGTAAATGCCATGCCTGTCTCTTTTTGTGATTTCACAGAAAAAGAAACGGACTTATTGTCCATCGACATGGAAAACATACCACCATTACTTTTCGNTGCCATCCAAAGAGTAATAGTTCCTTCACCAGCCTGCGGAGCAAACCATACCCATTCTGCAACATCACCGGCATCCCACTTCTCAATCCAAGAGAAAGATTTTCCGCTATTGAGATTCTCGAGATCAGGAACCTGCCCTTGACCAGCCGCGACCAATCCGCGCTNGGGAAAGAATGATTCGTTTGGTGTCAGGTACAATACATTGTCACGTGTCTTCTGAAGCATGCATACACTGCCAGGCTCATCACCACAGTCATGCCAGGAGATGGGAACTCCCAACTGACCTTCACCAACAGTCGGCGGCTTGTCGGCATGCACGGCACTAAGTACCGCGCAGAATGACAGGCATATTCCGAATCGTGTGTTATTCATCATGAAGGTTTTGCCCATAACAGTCCCCGAAGAAATTCGTTTGCACCACAGAAACCCCATTCACCAATACAGATTGAGATTCTACGGCCTTTCCAAAACCGATAGAAGAACAGACTTCAAAGACTGCTCAATCACTGGAATTATTAGANCGGGCACNGGAATTATTTAGAACGGGCACTGGAAGTTACAAACTCAGGCCGGTTTCCAAAGAACCGACGTTTNACAGTCCTGAGATATCTCGTACGAGATATAAGAATGAAGTAAACGCAACGAGAAAAATTCAAGATGGAGAGTCGGCGCGTTCTCAAACGTTGATAACGATACGAATCTTACCGTGGAATTAACAGTGACATGATTTAGCTGAGCGAAGAAGCTGCTCACTTTTCATAAGTAACCTGCCGATTCTTCTCCCCTGTCTACCTGGAAGTTCGTCGCTCCTCGAAATAGTAATGGGCTTATCAGTGGCTGTAAAATTTCCACCACAGTGTTGGCACACTACAGTTTCAAATTTCAAGTGCTTTTCAATCCGAACAAGTCGTCCGCAAACTGGACATGATTGTTGAAAATATCGCTTGCTCATAGCCCTCCTCAAACTTCGACTTCTGTTTCGCAGGGTCCGACTGGTACAAGTTCACACCCCACGGACTGCTTTGTCTGAATACTCGTATCCTTATCTCCTCTTCGAAACATTTTTCTATGTTCAATTGAAATGACACTGCCATAAAAATTTTGAATAGCAGAGATCGCGGCTTTTGCTTCTGGCTGATGTGGATCCATTTTTACCTCCCTGTAAATTTCCTAGTTTTATGTAAACCGAAAATAAAACCGATTGTTAACAGGCCCCACATTTTTTGTTTTCGCAGATAAATTCCCGCTACTTATACGCATGATCAACGAAGCCTCAACATTCTGGTTTTCCTAAAGCTCCCAGAATCAACAAAAAGTAATTCATTGACAAATTCGCTCAGTTGGACCGTTGGCCACACAATGAGCAAGATCTTCTCGGCGTGTGATTCACGCCTAACTTGCTTAACGTCAAAAGCGACGGATAAAAAGTGACAATTTTTAGACACGATAAATTTGCGGCCTATCATTTTGCATGGCATCGAAAATTGTTTACCCCAGTGATTCCAACAGCAGGCGGTTGGCCAGACGTGGTGAGCCCAAGACCCGTGGCCAACGAATGCACGTCCAACCTCGACAGGTAAAGCAAGATGTTAAAACGGTTTTGATATTTGAACCGGATCAAACATCTCTAGAAAAGCTGTCCGNGTTTCTTAAANAAAAGGGCTTTCGGGTACTTTCAACGCAACGTCCTGAGGGTGTTGAATTTCGGTTNAACAATTGGCCCAAACCCGATCTNCTTATTATTAGTGCACACAAACAATTNCGAGTNGCGTTGAANACATTCAATGCTTTTTCATGGAATCCCTACCTTGCAAAATGTCCTGTATTTCTCATAGGTGCAGGACGCCATAAAGAAATCTTGGCATCTCATGCGAAGGTTGATCACCTCAGAAAGATCATTCTCACGCCTTTCGAAACAGACCTGTTTGTACGAGTCATTAATGAGTTGATTCGTCGAGCAAAGCGATCCTAANGCTTGAATAAGCCTAGTAATCAAGTATGCAGAGAATCTTCTGTAAAGCTGTAACGATTGCAGAGAGATTTTCCATCTCCTGCATACAGTGCGCTCCCCATGCGTGAATGGTCGAATCAATGAGTGGNGATGTTCATTTTGCTTCGTCCCTTGTAGCACAAATATAGCTGGACCCTGCTCGATCCTTCAGGCTGAAAACACATGACGAAGTTCACAAGTGACACCATCGCTTTATATGTCATTGCCTGTCTTGCGAGTGCATCAACACTCGCTGCCGAACCGCTGCNCGCTGTCAACGAGGAACTTANAAACNCATATGTACAAAATGACGTGCCAGCTCCGGTTACGCTCATGCCACGCGAGGGTGTTCCTGATGAAGATGTGTACCAATATCGCGCGGCAGCTCCTCAAGAAGCCATCACCGAAGAAGGTGCCACTCGGTATCTCGAAACAGACTTTTTACTGAATCGTGGTGTTGAAACGTATGGCTGGCTCGATGTTGGCATTGGGGCAAATAATTGGGGTGCTGATTGGAACGGACCGATCACCTTTAATGATCGTGCTTGGCAAGGCCAGATGAATCAGCTGTACCTCATCAATGAGCGAATTCTCAAGGAAGACCAGTTGAGCCTAGGCGGTCGAGTCGACCTGCTCTATGGCACTGACTTTCTTTATACGGTTGCTAGTGGGCTTGATTCTGAATGGAATTCCAATCGCTACTATGGGTTGGCTATGCCACAGCTTTATGGCGAGGTGGGCACCCAGACACTGAACGTCAAGCTTGGACATTTCTATACCCTGATCGGTTATGAAGTTGTGCCAGCAATCGGGAACTTCTTCTACACACATGCATACACCATGCAGTATGGTGAGCCCTTTACTCACACCGGCGTACTCGCAACATGGGTACCAAATGGTCAACTCACAATTATTGGTGGTATTACCAACGGGTGGGATAATTGGGACAATGGCTTGCCAACGCTACAGGCAAATCCACGCTCTGGATCTACCAGTAATGCGGCATTCCTTGGAGCAATCACTTTCTCAAGTTCAGATGGTTCGCAAGCACTCACACTGGCCAACTCAAGCGGGAATGAGCGTACTACAGAAAGTTTCGTGAACCCCGCCAGCGCTTATGTTGGTAATCGAACAGTCACGAGCATCGTGTACTCCAACGAATTCACTGACAAACTGACGTATGTCTATCAAAGTGACTTCGGGTACCAGGCGTATGCTGGCGGAGACATTCCTTTTTATTACGAAACACAAGGGCAGCAGCCTGGCTCAGCCTATTGGTATGGAGTGAATCAATACCTGTTTTACAACTTTACTGATTATCTTATTGGTGGCCTTCGACTTGAGTGGTTCAGGGANAATAACGGCACTAGAGTGCAGTATGGCATTCGTGAAGGATCACCTCAGCTTAGTGGCTTTGCTGGCAATTTCTGGGCTATGACATGGGGGCTTAACTACCTTGTTGGCAACAATCTCGTCATTCGACCAGAACTTCGATATGACTGGTTTAGTCAGGATCTGGGAAATGCCGCACAAGGTGTCGGATTACCATTTGGTAAAACCGCTGGTGGCCTCGGAACTCAAAGTGACCAGTTCTACGGTGGCTGCGATGTCATCTGGCAGTTTTAGATCAAGTTCAAATGAGCCTGTGACCGATACTTATCTNCTNCTTATTNTTCAGAATTGTGAAGTTGCCTGAACCACGACAGCACAACTTCAATATCTTGAGACACTGGCCCAAGATACGAATCAGGCCGAACAACAACGATAGTTCCATCGGTTGCTGCTAATGATTGAGCAAAAGCCTTGGCTTCTTCGGCAACCGTACCATCCGGCATTGCTGCATCAACAACAGTTACATCTGGACCGGCTGTATGAATGACGCGATTCCACATCGTATCGGTCATTAAACCGCGACCAAGTCGAAGGACAGTAAAACCTGTTCCAGTAAAAAGATCGTAGATCGACAAACCATCATCACCCCACGAAACATCCGGACAGCGTCGACCGATCCAACGGTCTGATTTTGAGTGAGCAAGTAGTCCTCNGTGATACGTTACATCAACTTCAGAGAGCCGTTTGACGGCTTCCTTTCGCACAGGAGGGAGACCAACGATATAGGGCAGTATCCATCGACGGAAAAATCCAATAAGTGGATTCTGAGACATCATGACACGAAGCATCCTGCCAGAACCCTGAACAACTGCAGCACCAACAGGATGACGCTCTTGCTGATATGTATGGAGTAATGAAACTGCTGATTGTTTCTTCATGACCATGGAAAGTTTCCAGGAAAGATTGACTGCGTCCTGAATACTTGTATTCATTCCCTGCCCGCCTGCTGGACTATGAATATGTGCTGCATCACCAGCAAGAATGACTCGGCCGTGGCAGTACTGTTCAACTTGTCGCTCATTAATGCGAAATTCAGAAATCCATAGTGCTTTTTCTACTGTCCAATCAAGACATGATCGTGAACGAAGAATGTGAAGTATCTCCTCGCATGTTGGATCACGACGTGAGTCTGTCGGATCAGCTGGACCGGCATCAGCAATCAGCCGCCAGACTCTNTTTCCATANGGAAAAAGACCGAGCAAACCTGCATTCGAGAGAAACATTCGAATNCGATCCTCTTGCCCGACATCCGCCAACTGCAAATCAGCCAGAAGCCACCGCCGATCAACCCCACTACCTGGAAATGCGACACCGAGACATTTCCTTACCGTTGAGTGGGCACCATCGGCACCGACCAGCCATGCAAACCGTGAACACTCCCCATCTGCAAATTCCACATCAACATGCTCTTCACCTGACANNAGGTNTTTGACTTCTTTGCCTCGTTCCACTTGAACACCAATGCTTGAAAGTGCTTTTGTGATAATCGCTTCTGTTTTATTTTGAGGAATAAACAGACCGTGTGGAAATCGTCCATAACGTTTCCCAAAGTCAATTTCTTGGAGGATGTCACCTTCAGCTTCAAATTGGATTCCGTGTACCGGTCTTCCATCAGAGAGAAATTGTTCTACCGAAATTGCTGGATGAAGAACCTCAAGCGAACGCCGCCAAAGCACAGCCGCCTTTGATAACTGTGAGGGTTCCAACGCGGCATCAACAATGCGGACCCGAATACCACGACGTGCAAGTTCCAAAGCAGATACCAGGCCAGTCGGCCCGGCCCCACACACAAGCACACTCTGGGATATCTCCATACGAACCTCTGCAGAATAAATGCCAGCCATGCAACAGGCACCATCTTATCTGAAGAGAACAGAATAGAGGCATGTGACTCATACAATCAGAAATGCTCTTTCGAAAACATGAGAGAGTTGACGAAATACACTTTGAAGCATGAAATAAGAGTCCACAATACACCAGGTCATTCTGACAACAAATGCAGCTCAAAATTCAGGAGTGAGCCATGAAGGCAAATCGACGTTCGTTTATTCAAGCCAGTGCCGCTATTCAAGCTGGTGCCGTACTCGCTGCTTCTGGAATGACTTCTCATCAGATTCAGGCTGCAGAAAAGAAGTTTGAGTGGCAACAAGGACATAGCCCATGGCCAATGTGTCTGGATACCACAACGCTGGCAAAAGAACTGCCACTCGAAAAGAAAATAGAGTTCATTGCAGCTTCAGACTTTGATGCAATGGAGCCTTGGGATCGGGAGTTGACCGCGTACGAAGAAGCTGGTGGATCGCTTAAAGATCTTGGAAAAAGCATTCGAGACAAAGGTCTCTTTGTTCCGAGTGTCATTGGTCTATGGGGAAGCCTTGGGAACACAAAAGAAGATTTTGAGTCTCGCCTTGAAGAACATCACACCAGACTCCGGATGATTCGTGACATTGGATCTGAACATGTTCAGATCATTCCTGACTTACAAAAACGAGAGACTTTTACTAAAGACATTGGTGCCTGGTGTTACCGACGAATCAGTGAAATTGCACTGAACGAGTATGGACTCAAAACAGGAATTATCTTTCTAAACGCCGTCCCTCAGCTCAAAACACTTTCTGATGCTGTTGATGTTGGCATGATGTCGGGCTGGCCTGACGCAAAAGTGATTCCTGACACCTACCATAATTATCATGGTGGCACAGAACCAAATGCATTAAGAATGCTCAACCCAAATTCAATTGCAATTTTCCAGTTTGCAGATTCTCCAGCTGGACTTGAACGCCAAGACACGTGGTGTGACCCACAGCGAGTACTCCCTGGTGACGGTATTCTTCCATTGGTTGAACAATTGAAAATTCTCTATGAGATTGGGTACAAAGGCTGTGTTTCTCTTGAGTTATATAATCCGATGTATCGCAAACGAGAACCACAAGAGTTTCTCAAGGAAGCACACACAAAAACACTCGCCGTTATCAAGCAGGCGTTGAACTCTGCCTAAAGAGCATCGACTGCCTGGCTTTATATGATGAAATTGCTTCGGTAAAAAATTAAAGCGGCGATGAATAGTTCTACCGGATTCTTTAACCCGGAAAACGGTGCTCACCCTTCTTTGCGGCCTCATAGACTTCGCGAGTATCCATCGCTGCACCCGGATCACCCTGCGACTCCATCCATGCTTGCAAGGCCGACTGAAGGTTTTTCATGGTCTCTTCATGCTCCGGCTGTCCCGCAAGATTCTTCATTTCGTATGGATCTACGGCTGATTCATACAAAGCAACAGGCGGACGCGTTGTGAAGCGATTGATTAGACGATAGGTTCGCTCATTTTGCCAACAATCACGCATCCATGTAGACCAGTATTTTCTCTCAATTTGTTCTCGCGCTGCCATGCCCATGAGATGCTTCTCGACATAACTGTTCCGAGGCAACAGATTCAGAACCAAATGATAAGTACCGTCGCTAATTGATCGTATGGGGTACGGAGGTCCTTCCGGATAATTGTTGTGTAAACCATATACATATTTTCTTTGCGAGGGAGCACCTTCAAGCAGACTGGGCAGAAAACTGATACCATCACACTTTTCCTGGATGGCTGAATCACTTTCACTATTCAAGGCAAGTATCGTTGGGACAACATCCGCATACTGCACAAGTGCATCAGTTCTTCCAGGCTCAATGGTTCCGGGCCATGATGCCACCAAAGCCGTATGAACACCTGTGTTCCAGTTAGTCCATTTGTTTCCTGGAAATTGTGAACCCTGCTCTGAGGTGAAAAGAACTAATGTGTCTTCACGCTTACCAGACTCATCGAGGACACCAAGAATCTCACCAACCTGGCCGTCCATGTATGTGATTTCAGCCAGATAGTTCGAGAAACAGGTACGGGTCTCAGGTGTATCAGCAATATTTTCAGGCAGTGTAATTTTTTTGGGTGGATACGCAGTGGCATCTCCCATAACCCATGGCACATGTGGCTCAACCAGTGCAACGACAAGGCAAAATGGATCTTCTGAATCTCGACTGATGAACTCTTGGATTCCGCTGAGGCTGTGCGTTTTTGTTGGATTTTTTACACAGCTTTTTTCAAAACCATCGACCATTTCAAATGGATAGACAGATGTCGGCCGAACATGAATTTTTCCACTTATACCAACACGATACCCATGCGGCTGCAAATAGTGTGGCAGGCTACGAATACCATCACGACTCGATGAGTGGTTATATGCACTTCCATTGGCAACTGGATATTTCCCTGTAAATAACTCGGAACGACATGGCTGACACATTGCTTCGCAAAGATATGCCTGATTAAACACAAGCCCACCCAAAGCCAATCGTTCAATATTAGGAGTCTTTGCATTCACCCCGCCATAAAGCGAAAGATCGTTATATGTACAGTCATCCGCCATGATGATGAGCACATTCGGGCGACTCGGAGTACCTGCCAGAACACAGTAGTTGACAAGAAAAATTGCTGGAATCACAAATAATTTGAACATTGATTGCATGAAAACACCTCCCGTAGTGCCCCATCTTACGCCAGAGTGATCGGGATGCCACAATAGAATTAAAAAGTAAGCTAGAGAAGCCAAAACAGTCCTCTGTGTCTATGAACCAAATGAAGAAATTACTCCTCTGTATCCTCCTCCTTGTAACAAGTGCAACCTTGAATACGTGTACAGCAGAACAAACATCATTAAAAAGTTCAGAAAATCTCTACGAAGAACAAACTGTCTCGGTACAGAAAAATGATGAGGAAATTGTTTTTCAATACCGGCTTTTACGACCAGAAACTTCTGAATCCCAAAAGAAATTTCCCCTCGTCCTGTTCTTTCATGGTGCGGGAGAACGAGGATCTGATAATGCCAGTCAACTCAAATATTTTCCAACATGGATGACGAGTGACGCCCTCCGCAAGAAATATCCCTGCTTTATCCTCGCCCCACAGTGTCGAGAAGGATATCGTTGGTCAGCGGTTGATATGACAATCGACATGCAAGCTGCAATGAAGGCGTTGGATCATGTAATTGAAACTGAAGATGCAATTGATACCGATCAAATTCTCGTTACAGGACTTTCAATGGGTGGTGCTGCCACTTGGGAAGTCGCCATGAGAATACCCGAAAGAATTGCAGCAGCTGTTCCCGTCTGTGGAAAAAGTGAAGAAAAATATGCCGAGCTTGCAAAAGATGTTCCGATTTGGGCTGTCCACGGTGATGCCGATAAAGTGATTCCGGTCGACTGTTCACGTTCCATGGTTGAAGCAGTAAAAGCAGCTGGTGGAAACCCAAAATACACAGAACTGCCGGGGGTTGGTCACGATTCATGGACTGCGGCATACCATAACGAAGAATTACTCGATTGGTTCTTTAGGCAGCGCCGTTGATCAACGCGCCCAGATGCGCGGGGTGAGATAAGCAGTGTTCAACAGACGCTTACGCCCGATTTTGTTCAACCGACTGAATCAACCCATCTCGAAGAGTAATGACTGTCTTGGCTCGCTGTGCGATGTCTGGTTCGTGAGTCACCATAACAATGGTGCGACCGGTTTTATTTAGCACATCAAGAAGGTCCATGATTTCGTACGAAGTTGCTGTAT
>NZNR01000082.1 GCA_002694955.1 Planctomycetaceae bacterium | reverse complement strand
AGACTATTGGAATCGGAAGGCTTTCGTGTTGCCGTACTTGCTCAACCAAACTGGAGAAATTGCCATGACTGGAGGCAATTTGGTCGACCGAATCTCTTCTTTGCCGTATCTGCTGGCAACATGGACTCGATGATCAATCATTACACCGCGAACCGAAAGGTCCGAAATGACGATGCCTACTCGCCAAATGGTGAGATTGGACTTCGCCCCGACAGGGCAACCCTGGCATATTGTCAACGTTCACGAGAAGCCTTCCCTGGTGTTCCAATTGTTGCCGGCGGAGTAGAAGCAAGCTTAAGGAGGATAGCTCATTACGACTACTGGAGTGACACGGTGCGTCGCTCAATTCTCCTAGATTCAAAAGCCGACCTGCTTGCCTTTGGCATGGGTGAACGCACAATCCTTGAGATTGCTAAGGGGTTCGCTGCTGGAAAAACAGTGCGGGACATGAGAACACTTCGAGGGGTTGCCTATCGCCTTGGGGCGAGTGAGTCATTTTCTATTGATGGCAGTACCCGTGAACTTCCAGCATATGAATTAACCAAGGTTGATAATGATGCATTTTGTGAGATGACGCGAATAAGTCATCTTGAGACAAATCCTCATAATGCCAAAAGACTTGTGCAACGACATGGGCCGGAGGCAGTGGTGATTAACCCTCCAGCTTTGCCTCTTGAAGAACACGAGATGGATCGTGTCTATGCACTCCCATTTACTCGTCGGCCCCATCCACAATATGGTGCACAAAGAATTCCCGCGTTTGAAGTTGTTGAAAACAGTATTCAAATCATGCGTGGTTGCTTTGGAGGCTGTACTTTTTGCTCTATTACAGCCCATGAAGGCCGGATTATCCAAAGTCGTTCAAAGCAATCAATCCTTACTGAGGTAAAACAACTCACAAACCAACCTGACTTCAAAGGTACGGTTTCTGACATTGGTGGCCCAACGGCCAACATGTACAAAATGCGATGTACTCGACCAGATGTCGAAGCGAAGTGCCGCCGACTATCTTGTGTCCACCCCAAAACATGTAAGCTTCTCGGAACTGACCACGGGCCTCTAAAAGAAGTCATGCGGGAAACCCGATCTATTCCTGGCGTAAAACGCGTGCTTGTAGCGAGCGGCGTTCGAATGGATTTAGCTCGTCGGGACCCTGAATATCTACGCGAATTAGCCGAACACCATGTAGGTGGACATCTCAAGGTAGCTCCAGAGCACGTAGACCCAGACGTTCTTGACCTCATGAAAAAGCCCCCGGCAAATGATTACGTAGCGTTTGACAAGGCTTTCCGCGAGGCAAGTCGTCGAGTAGGAAAACGTCAATATACGGTTCCCTATTTTATTGCGAGTCATCCCGGGAGCGGGCTTACCGAAATGATCGACTTGGCACTTTTTTTAAAAAGGAATGGGTACAGACCTGATCAGGTGCAGGATTTTATCCCAAGCCCTTTCGACATTGCAGCCTGCATGTATCACACAGGTCGGGACCCAATGACAGGGAAACCTGTTACCGTCACGAAAGGCCTTCGAAACCGAAGACTGCAGAAAGCGTTACTTCAATTTTTTAAACCAGAGAATTACTTCGAGGTGCGAAAAGCCCTTGAACACGCTGGCAGACAGGACCTCATTGGTTCTGGCTGTGATAGCTTGATCCCAGATCGACCGCCACAAGAGGCTCTCAATAAAAAGCGACGAGAGGCCAACCAGTCATTTTCCGAACAGAAGTCTGGTGATCACATTCGCGGACTGCGAAAAACAAAGAAAAAACAACGTNCCAGAGTGTCTAGGTCANCCAAAACTATCGGNTATAGNCCAAAGCGGTCGGGAAAAGGCTGATNGCTTGATATTGTCACCANATTCAACAAAAAAACTTGATCTCCACATATCATCTGCAANCATANGCAGGGACTATTNGATNCCANATNTAACNGAATGAGGAAACTCAATTGACACGATTCATATTGCTCTTCTTTCTGNCAATCACGANGCTTGCCACCTCGGCAATCTGNCGTTCTGCAAAAGCAATCAGCCCAAGAAATCCGTACCGAACCTTCAATTTAAGTGGTGTAAATTATGGTTCAATGCGTTGGGAACGCACACATCGGCAAGGGCGAAGTAACTGGTCAAGGACCAAGTCTGCTCGACAGCCTCANACACGCAAAACCAGAACTATGGTCGTTGGTGGTATTCCAACCGGTGTGTTCACACAACGTAGCGGAACCAGCACNCGAGGAAATCAGACTGCTGCATCATTAAATTCATCTCGCTGATTCTGTTGTCTCGTTGNCATCACTCGTTGGATCATCTTGATAAATCCGATATTTCTTGGTTACAAGNGCGCCTCCGCGTTCAAGAGTTCGCTTCGAAAGATGGTTGCTTTCCAGAACCCAAGAGAACTCTACCTCTTTCATGCCCCAGTTATAAAGTCTTGGCACAAGGGCAGCATGAAGAACCAAGCCAACACCCCACGCTTGATACTCCGGAACAACATTTGTACTAATTGCTCTCATTCTTTTGATAGCTGACTTTTTCCAGAGTAATTTCAAAAAACCAAAAGGNAAAAGNCNCCCATTNATAGCCTTAATACGTGGGTTGTAATCGAGCAAGCAAAAAACAGTGCCGATCGGCTTTCCGTCTACTTCAGCTACCAAGGAGAGTTCTGGAACGATCAGGTGCTTCAAGTGAGCAGCCATATGATTCACCTCTCCTTGAGAAAGAGGAACAAATCCCCAGGTTCCCGCAAGACTCGTGTTATAGATATCAAGAAACATACGAACTTCATCGGTAAACCTTGCTCGATCAAGAGATCGAACTGAAACACCAAAACGCTCCTTAACACCTTCGACCATTACACCAAGTTTTGAATCAATGCCTTCGAGCATCGACATCTCACCCCAAAAAGCATAGAGGTCTTCAACCTTATTGAAACCATTTGCTTCAATAAGATCTCCATAATAAGGACGATTATGTGTCATCATAAAAAATGGTGGCGTTGCAAAACCCTCAATTAATAATCCGCACTCNTAATTCAAAGATGGATTNACCGGGCCGCGTANAGAAGACATGCCCTCATNAGCTAGCCATTCCTTAGCAGCAGCAAATAATTGTGAAGTTGCTTCTAAATCATCAGTACATTCAAAGAAGCCAAAGAAACCCCGATTTTCTTTGTAACGCTCTATATGACCAACGTTAACAATTGCTGTGATCCGACCGACGTCTTTACCACCACGTGTTGCTAAAAAAGACCTCGTCTTATTCCGCTCATAGAATGGATGGGGACGAAAACCTAACAACTCCTCCTGAGCACGCCGCAGTGGAGGAATCCAGCACGGGTCACTGGCATATATTTTCCAAGGTAGGTCTATAAACCTCCGTTGCTGACCACGACGAATAACCGTCTCGATACTGATGGCCGACACGAAAAACCCCCTCTGAATGGTGGATTTGTCTGGTTGTGGAAATTGACCAAAAACGCCTGAACAACCCTCAAATTTTCGACTATCCCTAAGGAAAACGTCAATGTCAGCTTCCACTGAACCAATCGAATTTTCCTGTAAGTTGTCTCAGGTTTTTTTCCGATTTAACTCAATAGAAGAGATTTCCTCACCAAGACACCGAATTTATTTACACGACGCGTTTAACGTTCATCGACGCAGTGAACGCTTGATCTTGATAACCATGTCAGATGCCCTCAACTCATACCGTGACGGTAATAAAAGGTCCTGCCTTGTCACTGGCGCTACTGGCTTAGTTGGCAATAATGTTGTCAGAAAGTTTTTGGAAACTGGCTGGAACGTCAGGGTCTTGGTTCGCCCTCACCATCTTGGAACAACTGCGGCGTTGGAAGGTCTTCCAGTTGAAAAATTTATTGGTCAACTTGAGGATACGAGNAGCCTCCAAAAAGCTGTTGATGGAATCGATCTCGTCATTCACTCAGCTGCAATGGTTCACTGTGGCTGGAGTTACTACGACGAGATGTACCGAGTCAATGTAGACGGCACGAGCCATCTTTCCAAAATCGCGCGAGCTTCAGGAGCTCGTTTTATTCATGTCTCGAGTGTTGATGCGCTTGGTCTGCTTCCAGATGGCACCCCCGCAAATGAAGAGACTCCTCCCGGTGGTATGATTGANTGCCCCTACGTATTAACAAAAAGAATGGCCGAGTCTGCTGTCTTGGATCAAGTTGAACTTGGTNTGGATGCCGTAATNGTGAATCCGGTTTATATGATTGGTCCNTGGGACTGGAAACCATCAAGTGGCCGAATGCTTCTTGAAGTCGGTAGCGGAAAAGGCTTGCTCGCACCACCCGGTGCCAACGATTTTGTTGATGTTCGTGATGTTGTCATTGGCATTGAGGCTGCGTACAACCGAGGAAAAACAGGTCGTCGCTATATTTTAGGAGGCCATGCCCTCTCGTATCTTGATGCATGGAAGGTTTTTGCAAAGGTAACTAATCGTCGTCCTCCTATTGGAAATGCCCCGCCATTAGCAGTGCGTGCAGCTGGACGAATCGGAGACCTAGCTGGAATACTGCTTCGAAGAGAGCCCCCGGTCAACTCAGCATCAGCAGCCATGTCTATGCTAAAGCANAATTTTTCATCCCAACGAGCATTTGATGAGCTTGGGTACACAATAAGGCCATTAGAGGTTGCAGCTNCTGATGCTTGGGCATGGTTTTGTGAAAATGGCTACNCNAAAAANNNNGGANNGCGTTACACTCAANCAGCATCATGCCAAACATCTTACTCGTCGAAGACGAGGACCATCTCGCCATCGGCATCCGGTACAACCTGACGTCCGAGGGCCTAACGGTAACGACCGCCGCTGATGGACACGAAGCCTTGGCTATTTTGAATGAGCCAAATNCNGACATTGATCTTGTTGTACTCGATGTCATGCTACCAGGAATGAGCGGATACGCGGTCTGTGAACAACTTCGCTCTCGTGGAAGCCTTATTCCGGTTGTCATGCTCACTGCTCGAACCTTAGTAGAAGACCGCATTCGGGGATTTAATTCAGGAGCAGATGTCTATCTGCAAAAACCCTTTGATCTAGATGAACTTATCTCGGTCATCCGTAGTCTCCTCAGTCGACGTAAAAACAACACAGAGTCTCCCTCAGACCATGCGACAAGTCGCTGCGAAAACACCTTTTCATTTGGAAAGGCTCATATCAATTTCGATACGTGGGAAGCCTATTCAGACAATCGCCAGATTCGACTCACAGCNCTTGAAATGAAACTCCTTCGCTATCTCATCGAACACGAGGGACTTGTGTTATCGAGAACCGAATTACTTAAGAACGTCTGGGGAATGGATCGGGCACCTGCGACACGTACTATTGACACATTCATGCTGAACTTAAGAAAGTCATTNGAAGAAAANCCCTCCCGCCCATGTCACTTTTTGTCTGTGCGGGGCGCCGGGTATAGGTTTGTTAGCAACTCAGCAAACAACCTCGAGAACTAAAAAGGAACCGCTAAAGGTTGCCAAGAAGTGCGGCAGCAGCTTCTGTTGGATCTGGACTAGATAGAAGAGATTCGCCTACGAGAATCGCACTGATTCCAGCANCCTCGAGTTGCTTAACATCTGCTCGCGTGCGAATTCCGCTTTCAGCAACAAGTACACATTCCGATGGCACTTTTTCTTTGAGCTTCAGGACATGATTGATATCGGTCTTCATTGTAGCGAGGTCCCGATTATTTATGCCTATAAGTGTTGCACCTAGATCAAGAACTCGCGGAATGTTTTCTTCGCTATGCAATTCGACAAGTGGTGTCATTCCAAGATCAATAATTTCTCGGTACAAGCTCCTTAAAAGGCAGTCATCCAAACACTCAGCAATGAGAAGAACAGCATCAGCTCCNCAAAGACGCGCCTCNTTTACTTGATANGNATCGATAATAAATTCTTTTCGTAGAGTTGGTANAGAAGACGCCCTCCTCGCAGATATGAGGTCNTCCAAGCAACCACCAAAGTCTTCGCCGTCGGTTAAAACAGAAAGTGCCGCGGCTCCAGATTTCTCATATCCGCGAACTATTTTTGCAGGTTCGGCACCAGGGCGAATTTCTCCTGCCGAAGGACTTCGCCGCTTAAATTCGGCGATTAATCGTATCCTGCCGGGTTCAGAAACAGCCGTAAAGAAGTCACGCGGCTGATCCGAATTTTCAAGCTTTTTCTTGATACTCGAAAGTGAATATGNTGCTTTCTGATCGGCAACTTCTTTTTGCTTACGGCTGATGATCTTGTCAAGTACTGACGACATCACTCACTCGCATTGTTAGGAAACGGAAATNGATTGTTTTTACACGGTTTGTTGAATGNTAGCAGGTACNGAATTTNGAGTACGTTCTCAATAAGCATACCGGATGCGAATTGAAGACCCTACGTCCCTGAAATNTTCATTTCNCTAATGTCTAAAGTGACGACGAGATGTAAAAACCATNGGTATNTTTGCAGCATTTGCAGCGGCAATCACCTCTGCATCACGCTTTGATCCTCCGGGCTGGATGATCGCTGCAACACCAGCTTGTTGAATTAACTCAATTGAATCTGGAAATGGGAAAAAGGCGTCTGACGCAAGAACACTCCCCCGTGCACGATCGCCTGCCTTCTCTAATGCTATTCGAACTGCATCGACCCGGCTTGTTTGCCCCACACCGGCTCCCACAAGACTTGTTCCTTGGCAGATAGCGATAGCGTTACTCGTTAGACGTCGCACCATAGTGAAAGCAAAGTCCAGCGGATGTGTTAAATTTTTTGTAGGTGCCTGCTTCGTCACAACCTGCCATGTAGCTGGGTCATCCGGTGTCTCGTCTGGCTGCTGGGCCAACATTGCCCCCGCCACACTCCGAAGCTCAAGGCCAGCAGTTGGGCCCCATGGATCACCTGGTGGCACCTCAACCAATCGAACACTTGCTTTCCATGCTGGCCGTGTTTGAAGTGCTTCGACTGCCTCCGCTGTAAAGGCAGGGGCAGCAATAACTTCAACGAACATTCCCGGCTTGAGGAGACACTCTGCTGCAGCGATATCAAAAATACCATTTACGGCAACTATTGATCCGAATGCACTTATTGGATCAGCTGCCATAGCTGCCTCTAGCGCTTCACTCACTGTTACCGCGCTTGCAGCACCGCATGGATTAGTGTGTTTTATGACTGCCGCTCCAGAATTCTGAATCAATCCAGCGATACGAACTGCAGCATCTAGGTCCAGTAAATTGTTATACGAGAGTTCCTTGCCAGACAGCTGCTTGAGACCAGCAAGACCAAAATGGGTGTCCGCTGGTGCATACATCGCAGCTGACTGGTGGGGGTTTTCACCGTAACGCAATGACAACCTTTGCTCGAGGCTAAGAGCAAGCCGAGATGGTAACGGCGGAACTTCAGGACGATGTTCGTTAGCGAGCGGTTTTGCCCCTCCTGCAACCACTCCTGCATGACGTGCCATCCAGCGGGCGATGACCGCGTCATATTCGGCAGTATGCTCAAAAGCTTGGGCTGCAAACAACCGTCTCTCTGCAAGCGTTGTCCCTCCACGGCTGATTGCANCTGCAACCGTCTCGTATTGATCCGGATTTGTGACAACTGCACTAAAGGCATGATTCTTCGCAGCAGCGCGAACCAGGCTTGGCCCACCGATATCTATCAATTCGATTGCATCATTTGAAGTACAGCCATCACGGTTAATGACGCTCGCAAANGGATAAAGATTTACAACGATAAGTTCGAACCGACTGATTCCGTGTTCTGCCAAAGTCTCAAGATCATCTTCTCTATTCCCGCGAGCCAAGATGCCAGCGAAAATGTTTGGGTGCAGTGTCTTAACACGTCCATCAAGTATTTCAGGGAAACCTGTAATAGAGGATACGTCTTCCACAGCAACGCCATGGCCTTCAAGGGCCCGTGCGGTCCCCCCCGTACTTACAGCAACTATTCCAGCGGTTTTCAACATCACCGCAAGCTGTTCTAGGCCCGTCTTGTCGTAGACACTTACCAACGCACGACGAATTGGCAAAACATCATTGTCTTTAGCGCGTTTTTTGGCTTGCTCAAGATCGGCGTGTGATTTTGAGGAGGACTGGGTCATGTTGTTCTCAAACGTAGGAGGAATAGAAAAAATGATTGCATGAATTCCTGATTAGAACCCGCAGCACGGTCAACTCAAAGGCTTCGTCGTAGCGCCGGTCAACGGGGCATGTCTTCGGCCGAGTTTGCCTTCTGCAGGTCGACTTCAATAATGGTGCCTCGTTTGGTCAACCGACCTTTTACAAGAACACGACCCCTTAATTGCTTGACAATTGATTTGACAAGAAATAACCCCAAACCTGTGCCAGGCGTCGCTCTCTCCAGTTCGCTTCCTAATCGAACAAAACGCCGAAAGACATGCCCACGATCTGCTATTGGAATCCCAGGTCCATTATCTGCCACTCGAACCAGCACACGATTCTTCTTCGTAACATCAATTGTTACATCAACGACTGGTTCAGGGATTGAGTACTTCACGGCATTGTCAATGAGGTTTCGGAACACTATTTCGATATCAGCCTCCCTGCCCTGCACAAAAACATCTTCTAGCTCTTTCTCTACATTTATCGAAATACAATCATCCTGAACGTTATGACGACCTGCGACCCGTGCGGCTGCCTCCTTCAGGACTGGGACTATTTTAGTCGCCTCAGCAATTGATAATGCTGGACGATGCATTGTTTTTGCGGCATCAAGAAGATGATCGATCAGATTGTCGAGCCTCTCGACATCCTGAAGCATAAAGCGGTGAAAATCTGATTGTTCTGCTGGAGGTACCGGTCGACGGGTCAGGGTTTGTAGATAAAGCTTCAATGATGCAAGTGGACTTTTGAGTTCATGGGTCACGCTATCGATAAAGTTACTTTGCCGCTGGGAGAGAGCAATTGCCTTGACTGCCAGAGCAAAGTAGATGATGACACCAACGAGCACCAGAATAAGAAGCGACACGCCAACAGCGAGCAACGCCCAATAGAATGCAGCGTTTTGAGAGCCTAACGCTGCCGAGATACTGACAAGAACCCATCCAACCCCAAGCGTGATGATGGAACTGATTAAGATCACACCAAGCGTAATTGGCCAACCAAGTGAGCGCCGCGGTTCCACAAGATCTCCTCATTTCGGGTAACCTCAACCTACCGTGCTATGCACATGTTGTGAAATCTGCCTTCATGAACCCCGTCTAGTTTGTACAAACATGTCCGACCGTCCACTCAGAAAATCTAAATCACGAATACCAATTCATTTTGAAGTTGGACGAATACGTGTTGAATTCTTATGGCAAAACGATCGGTGGCAGCATCTTTTTCGTCTGGATCATAAGAATTATCTGCAATCTGTCGAAGGAGGAAAATTCTTAACTTTCAACGAAAGAGCAACCGGCACCATGGGCATCTCTGAGAACTGGCCTGCTTCATCTGTTATCACTGAAGTTATGTCAACGAAAGCAAAGGGACACCAAGCCCTTGTTGCTATTGGGTTGGCTGGTCGTTCACATTT
>NZNR01000081.1 GCA_002694955.1 Planctomycetaceae bacterium | reverse complement strand
CTCCGTACATCATCGCAAATAGACCTGTGACCATCAGGCGTTGAATGTGATGGGCGTATCCGTATTCGAGGGTCTGCCCAAGTGCATCCTTCAAACAATTCATCTCTGTGTCACCAGTCCAATAAAAGCCCGGCAATGGCTGCTCTGCACCGAGTGAATTTCGTTGTGCATATTCCGGCATGAATCGCCAATAGACACCGCGCACATATTCACGCCATCCAAGAATCTGTCTTATAAATCCTTCGACGGATGCTAAGGGAGCAGATCCTTCCCGGTATGCATTTTCGGCAGCGGAAATGACATCACGGGGGTCAAGCAGTTTTAGGTTCAGCGCAACTGAGAGGCGTGAGTGATAGAGCCATGGTTCGCCCGTCCAGATGGCATCTTGATAGACTCCAAAATTCGACAGTCGATAGGTAATAAAATCACGCAGCGCAGCGCGTGCATCTTTTTTTGTGACAGGCCAGTCAAATTGTTCAAGTGAACCAGGATGTTTCTGGAATCGCTTTGATACTAGATCAATAACGGTGCGTGTTACGGCATCTGGTTTGAATCGCTTCGGAGATTTAATTTTTTCTGGTCCAGATTTTCCGAAAGTTCCACGATTGTCTGCATCGTAATTCCACTGTCCGCCTGTCGGTTCACCGTTGTCCATTAAAACATCAAAGCGTTCCCGTAGTGGACGATAGAAAAACTCAAGTCGTAACTGTTTCCGCCCTGCCGCATGTTCAGAAAAATCATCAACTGTTGTAAAAAAATGACGATCGGGACGTACTTCCAATGGAATACCAGATTTTTTTGCAGCTTCCTCCAAGGCAAGTCGAACTCGCCATTCACCCGGTTCGACACAAATCAAGCGATCTGGCTTTGCACCTTTTTGTTTAAATCGATGAAGGCTTTGTTTCAGAGCATCAGCTAGTGAAATTGGTTCTCGGGGTTTCTTTTTTTCACTTATCTCATGGTAGTCGACTGCGAATCCCTTCGTTAACAAGTGATCACGAAAGTGCCTCATCGCGGAGAGAAAAAGGACGATCCTGGCTTTATGTGTCCAGACATGCGTCGATTCTTCAGCTACCTCTGCCATCCAAATAACATCTTGATCTTTATCGAAGTTATCAAACGCGGCACTTGATTGATCGAGTTGATCACCCAGAACGAGCACAAGATTGCGGCACATGGTGTGGTTACCTTCGAAAGGGGGAAGACATACGGTAAAAGTACTTCGAGACCCGTTTTCCAACCGGGAAAAGCATCTTTTCACACATTTTCCAAAACGCCAGTTAGTAATCCGTCGATTTTGCGGTTTTAAACGATAGCAGGTTTCGTAATGTCGACAGTCCCTCTAGGGATTTGTGAGAAAGGAATTAACCGTGATTGCCCTTGCCGGTTCGAAACGTGGTCTTTCAAAGTCATCTTCAGTATCTCAGAGACGTTCAAGAGTGCTCGCGAGAGATAGCGAGCCAAAAAAGCTGATAGGCCTATCACCCTCTGAAAAACGAAGAAAAACAATTCTTTCACGAAAAAGAGTAGCGCTTTTTGAAAGAGATATAGAATACATAGGAGGAGATGTCTTCTTGGAAAAAGATGCCGATCTTCTAGCTAATTCGCCACCAGCAGATGCAGAAATTCCATTGGAGGGCTTTTCCTCTGGTAAGAAGTCATCCGGTCGGTCTCTCTCGCCATACCTTGCAAGTCTGTATCAGACACGACTCCTTTCCAAAGACGAAGAACAATTCTATTTTCGCAGGATGAACTGGCTTAAATTCCAGGCTCTTCAGAAGCGGAATCGTCTTGATCCAAAGCGAGCAACGATGAAACAGATGAAACAAATTGAGGCCGTCTTAGCTGAGGCCGAAACCGTTAAAGCAATTCTTATTACATCAAACCTTCGTTTGGTCGTTTCGATAGCAAAGAAATTCAATGAGCCGAGTCATTCCTTCGATGAACTCATTAGCGAAGGCAATGTGGCTCTGATGCGATCCGTCGAAAAGTTTAATTTCGCTCTCGGTAATCGTTTTAGTACGTATGCAACGTATGCGATCCAGCGACATTTCTTCCGGATTTCACATAAAAGCCGTCAGTATCGTAATCGATTTGCCTCTGACGATGAACCTGTGAAGGATCGAGCTGAAGAAGTCTCTGATCACGAATCGTGTTCTCCTGACCAGGTCAACTACCTTAAGACACTCTTTTCTAAGTTCCTTCACCAGCTTGAATCCCGTGAACAACAGATTGTGCTTGCACGGTTTGGATTCAATGGTGACAAGCCGAAAACATTTCGGCAATTAGGGACTGAAATGGGAGTCTGCAAAGAACGAATTCGTCAAATTCAAACACGGGCGATTGCAAAGTTGCGTACGATGGCTGAAGAAGCCAATCTCGAACGCACCATTGGTGACTGGCTGTAAACGAGACCTTCAACTCGGAAATACCTCTTGTTGGAGCGAATTACGTGCAGAAAGTTTTAATCATTGGAGCGGGTGGAATCGGCTCGGCAGTGGCTCACGAGATAGTTTCTACGGGTGGACGTGTTTTTCTTGCTGGACGCAATGAGGAAAAACTTCGGGAACTTGCATCGGAGCTGAACTGTGAATNCGGTANTGCCGATGCGACGGACGCTNCATCAGTTGACTCGTGCGGTAATACTGCAACTGAAGCTTTGGAAGGGCTCACAGGTATCGTCAACTGTGTTGGTTCTATTCTCTTGAAACCGGCCCATCTAACCAGCTCAGACGAATGGCATGAAACAATCACAGCGAATTTGACCACTGCATTTCATTGCGTTCGCACCGCTGGCCGACTTCTACGAAGTTCAGGCGGGTCAGTGGTATTGCTTTCGAGTGCTGCTGCCAGAGTAGGCCTTGCAAATCACGAGGCAATTGCGGCGGCAAAGGCTGGAGTTATCGGACTTACACTGTCAGCNGCCTCAACGTATGCACGAGCTCGGATACGGTTCAACTGTGTAGCACCAGGGCTTGTTCGGACGCCTTTGGCTGCAGGACTCTTATCCAGTGAACTCGCCGAAAAGGCTTCCGTTTCNATGCACCCCCTNGGGCGGATTGGTGAGCCTGAGGATGTGTCGAGTGCGGTTTGCTGGTTTCTTGATCCAAAAAATTCATGGGTAACGGGCCAGATTCTTGGANTGGATGGTGGCTTGGCAGACCTGAAAGCNAAAAGTTAAACCGGCCTACACTTCGCTTTTTGCCGCTGAATCCTTCTGCAAATGTAGCCTAGACTTTTTAATAGATTCACTGCCGAAAGCAACTATATGTCAAANTGTTTGAAAACAAGTGAATTATCTAAAGCAGACGTGAATTCATCAATTGATAGTTCTCATCAGGTGGCAATTTTGTGAGNGATGTTGCACNGTCAGCCGNCTGGTATANACAGCACTTTCACTNTAGGGTNGGATGTGAGCATGAAATATGACAAGGTTAGGTTTGCGCGTATGTTCATAGATCAGCCCCTGCCGCACATTGCNCGTATTCATCCAGAGCCAAAAGTATTTGGTGATCTGCGAGCACTCGAGATGGCTCACGGAATTACGCCAGTGCAGACGTACCTATCCATCCTTGAATTATTTGCATTGATAGGAACATGGTGAACAGCGGCATGAATGGTGCTCGNACTCTTATTCTGCAGGTGCTTGCAACAAGCTTCATGACAGGACTCATCTGGTTTGTCCAAGTCGTACATTATCCTTTAATGGAAGGGTGGCCTCATGATCAGTTTGGAAATTGGGAGATGGCCCATCGCGACCGCACTGGGCTCGTGGTTATTCCTCCCATGCTGATTGAAGGTGTTGTTGCTGTTTGNTTACTTTTTCATCGCCCACGCGGTGTTCATCCACTGCTCCCTATCGTTGGAATAATGGCAATTTTGGGAATTTGGGCAAGTACGTTCTTTCTTCAAGTGCCGTGCCATCTTCGGCTTTCAACCGGCTGGGACGCTCAAACTCTCAGTTTTCTCGTCAATTCGAATTGGATACGAACCATCCTCTGGTCATTCAGAATGGCTCTTTCCGTCGGCATGGTATGGCAGTTTTGGTTGGCCAGTAAGCCAGCCTTGGCCGATCTTGCGTCCCTCCAGCAGGACACCTAATCTCCCAAGCTACAGCCATTTGGTGATTGTTTTGTACTGGGTTTGGTGAGGAAGGTTGTTCCATGTCTGAGTCTCTTTCTATGGTTGCGAAGCTGGTTGATGGTCAGCTTGTCATACCCGATGCACTCGACTTTCAGGAGCACATAGTTGCAGCGGCGACTTTGGAGACGGCGACCACAGATGCAATAACACTCGTTGATTCTGCCGAGCGATTATCAAGTCTGGCCAAAAGCCAAGCAGCGGCCGCCATTGTTCCAGTAGGCACAGGGACCCAAGATCGACCAACGATTGAAGTTCNAGATGTGCATAAAGCTTTCGCAACAGTTATCAAACATTTTCGTCCACCTCGTGCTCGACACCGTCAAGGTGTGAGTCCTCAGGCCGTCATCGATCCCTCAGCCCGGCTTGCTGGGAATGTCGAAGTCCAGCCTCTTGCTGTCATAGGACAAGATGTTGAACTTGCGGAGGGAGTTGTTATTCACGCAGGAGCTCAAATTGGTGCAGGCTGCCGGATTGGTGCTGGAACAACAGTCTTTGCCAATGCAGTTCTTTATGACGATACGCTTGTCGGTCGCAATTGTATTATTCATTCCAATGCTGTTTTGGGAGCCTTTGGNTTTGGGTACAAGCCTGATGCAAATGGTCTGGAGCTTTCTGCGCAACTTGGCTGGGTTGAATTAGGTAATCATGTTGAAGTCGGTGCAGGAACCACTATCGATCGTGGAACATACGGTCCGACAGTAATTGGTAGCGGTACAAAAATAGATAACTTGGTCATGATTGCTCACAACTGCCGTATTGGTCGTCACAATATGATCTGCTCTCAAGTAGGTGTGGCAGGAAGTACAACGACTGGTGAGTGGGTGATCATGGCTGGCCAATGTGGCTTGCGTGATCATATTCATATTGGTGACGGTGCTGTGCTCGGTGCACGATCAGGTGTTTCCAATGATGTTCCACCAAAGCAAACAGTACTTGGTGAACCAGCAATTGACCTGAGACAACGCAAACTGCAACTTGCTTCGATGTCAAAGCTTCCTGAGATGCGAAAACAGGTGAAATCCCTGCTCAAACGAGTTGAAGAATTAGAACAGTCTTNTCAATCAACAACAGAAGAGTCTTCCTCAAAAGCGGCTTAGGATCTAATCCAAGAAGAGCNAATTGTCCTCAATGCGTGTTTTGAAATCGCTAGACATAGATAAAGAGTAATTGATAGCCCAATGAAAGCCTGGTCCGGGGACGTGAACGATCTGCCATCACTCAATGGAGAACTGGTCGGCATTCTTGCAGGCTGGGGAAGGTTTCCAATTGCTACAGCTGAGGCGATTCAGCGGCGTGGTGGCCGGGTTGCAATTCTAACGATCCGGNATCATGCCGAAGAATCACTCGAGGAAATAGCTAATGTATATGGAGANGTTGGCGTTGCTGAAATCGGAAAAGCCATTGACTTCTTTCGTCAGCATGGTGTGCNTCGAGCGACGATGGCAGGCAAGATTCATAAGAAAAAACTGTTTCGTCGATTCGGATGGATTCGGCATATTCCTGATTGGCAAGGGCTGAAGACATTTTGGCCACATTTTGTTAAGCGTAGTAAAGACAACCGGGACGATGCGCTTCTTGGAGCTATTGCCGAAGCCTTTGAGAAGTCAGAAATTCGTATTTGCCCCGCAACAGATTTTGCTCCTGAACTCTTGGCAACCGAAGGTGTACTGGCTGGCAAGCCACTCNCGAAACGCCGGATGGCGGATGTGGTTTTTGGATGGCGGCTTGCGAAAGAACTTGGGCGTCTTGATATTGGGCAGACTGTAGTTGTAAAGAACCAGGCTCCGATGGCACTGGAAGCCATCGAAGGCACTGATGAGTGCATCCGACGGGCAGGTCGGCTTTGCCGTTCCGGTGGTATGACTGTAGTGAAGGTCGCAAAGCCTCAGCAAGATGAACGGTTTGATATGCCGACAATCGGTATTGGGACACTCCAATCAATACGAGCTTCAGGAGGCAAGGTGCTTGTGATCGAGGCTGGGAAGACGATTCTTGTTGATCGAGAGCAGATCACTGCATATGCGAGTCGTTGCGGTATTTCAATTGTGAGTTGTTACGACGTTGCTGGGATTCCCCTGTTGGAAAAACCACGTTATGACGTTGCCTGACTATATCGCTTTTCATTCTATTGACGGTAGACTGCGTAGATGTCTTATTCACTGGTCTATCATGTGCGAATAGTTTCTCAAGTATTTCTTTGTGCGGTTTGTATATGTGCGCCATTGTTAAAGGCGGATGACGTATCTTCTTCAAAAAAAATAGAACGTGTTNCACAACGTCCACTGGCTATTGATNTTAGGATTGATCGTTCTGTCAAAATCCCACCGCCACGAACACACTATATGGGTCGAGAGATCGCCCAAACAATGCATTACACGGGAGCCCCTTGGCTTGTTCGTGAAAGCCGTCAACGTGAAGAAGATTGCCGACTGCTTCTTGAGGCACTTCAAATTCATCCAGGCCAGACTATCTGTGATCTCGGATGTGGTAATGGGTTCTATACACTTGAGCTAGCGAGGAGAGTCGGACCCGAAGGCAAAGTGTATGCGGTTGACATCCAGCCTCAGATGCTTCGTCTTCTTGTTGCACGGGCAAGGCAGGAAAAGCTTTTTAACATTCAGCCGATTCTGGGAACATTCATTGACCCACGATTGCCCAAGGGAGAANTCGACCTCGTATTTTGTGTTGATGTCTACCACGAGTTCTCTCATCCTGAAAAGATGCTCAAGCGCATCAGAGAAAGTCTTTCTGATAATGGACAAATTGTTTTAGCAGAGTTCCGTGGGGAAGATGCTTCGGTGCCAATCAAGCCACTTCACAAGATGACAAAGTTACAGGTCAAAAAAGAACTTGAGCCAAATGGTTTTGNTCTTGAACGTGAATTTGATGAGTTGCCATGGCAGCATCTCATGTTTTTTGGTGTTCAGAACAAAGAGTAAAGCTGACTACTTTTTATTTATTTGGCAGCTTGTTGTATCACACCGTCCAGCAATCCAGAGCCTGCGTTTGGCGATAAATGCATATAGNCGATTCCNGAGTNGCAGTGANCCCGGAATATGTAGCAGAAGAGCGAGAGGCCANAGGAGTGGTAGTTTACGAGAGAGATAGCGGACAGCAGTTGCACCACCCCGAGCGTTTCCTTGCGTGTCGATTACAAACATCTGCTCTTGGAGTTGTTCTATTGTAAGTTCAGGGAAGTCAGCAGCCACACTTGGATCGTGGAGTGACTTGTAAATAAATCGGTTTCGTAAATCCAAGTTGTTAAGGATCGCAATCTGGCGTTGACAGAAGCGACATTCTCCGTCGAAGAGAACGGTGTCTCGCTCCGGATGCTTTTCGGTAGAAATCATCGTACACAAGAGTCATTCAGGGACATGTGATAAAGCCTGTCTCGATAGCCCANTGTCAGGTTTATTCCTTGATCAAACCACTAGGNAGTGTACACAGATTTAAAATTGTGATGGCCCCACCAGAGATAAGAAGCCATGGTGCCCATTCAGGTGCTGTAATCGAACGCCCGATGCCACCCGCTAGTGGTACAACAACAGCNGAGTCGATGAACAATAGTTCAATACCAAGTAGCGTAGCGAATATTCCAATCGCCAAAAATATACTTTTCCACATAAGGGTGCCTGTCAACTGANTCGAACTTCTCACGCGATGAGTCGANAGCTCTCGACTTGAATAGGTTCATCGACTTTCTCAAGAACCCATCTAGAGAAGCCGCTTGTCTCGGGCAACCTAGAACGACTGTGATGATAATTCAGGTAGCATGACTAGTTATTTGCAGCGTCAGCTGACGGTTCATTTTCTCTATCAGATGATGTTTGTGGAGCACCAGTGCGACGTTCGGTTGTTGTACCTGGTACGAGTTGAGGTTTCCCACTCGNTGTTTCAATAATTTCCTGNAGGTCACTACCATCAATTACTTCCGCCTCAATTAATCGACTTGTAATTGATTCAAGTGATGTGCGACGGGTTTGAAGAATCTGTCGAACCTGAACAATCGANGTATCAATTATACGGCGGACTTCTTCATCAATTTCACGAGCAGTCTCTTCACTGTGGCTGCGAGTTGTACCAAAGTCGGCNCCTCCGCCAGCAAGAAATGGCGATCGCTGNCTTTCACGATAGTTCACTCTACCCAGTTGACTCATGCCGTAGTCCATCACCATTGAGCGTGCAATTTCACTCGCTCGCTCGAGGTCATTCTGAGCNCCCGTTGAAATGTCTTCATAGATCATTTCTTCTGCGATCGTTCCGGCGAGAAGAACATGNATTCTGCTTTCAAGTTCACTTTGTGTAAGGAGATACCGATCGTCTTCGGGACGCTGCATGGTGTAGCCTAATGCGGCGAGGCCACGAGGTATGATTGATACTTTATGTATCGGGTCAGTATTTGGAAGAGAATATGCAACCAAGGCATGTGCTGCTTCGTGATACGCTACTCTCTTTTTTTCATCTTCATGAATAACACGCTTCTTTTTTTCAAGGCCTGCGGTGCCACGTTCGACAGCCTCGTTGAACTCCACCATNCCCACAGACTTCTTGTTATTCCGAGCTGCGAGCAGCGCGGCTTCATTCACAAGGTTGGCAAGATCTGCACCGCAAAAACCTGAGGTAATCCGTGCCACCTGCTCGATATTGACTTTCGGATCAAGCTTCACGTTGAGAACATGTACCTTGAGAATAGCCTCTCTTCCACGAACATCAGGTCGGTCGACAAGAACATGTCGATCAAACCTACCTGGTCGGAGNAACGCTGGATCAAGGGTTTCCGGACGNTTCGTAGCTGCCATCACAATGACGCCGGAGTTACTACCAAAACCGTCCATTTCAACGAGCAGTGCATTGAGCGTTTGTTCCCTCTCATCATGACCACCAACGACACTTGATCCTCGTGTTTTTCCTAAAGCATCGAGCTCATCGATGAAAATTATACACGGGCTTTTTTGTGCAGCCTGTTGAAACATGTCGCGGACACGGGCAGCACCAACACCAACAAACATNTCAACAAAGTCACTCCCGGAAAGTCCAAAGAAGGGGACTCCAGCTTCGCCGGCAATAGCCTTTGCGAGAAGGGTCTTTCCTGTCCCTGGAGGACCGACTAGCAAAACACCCTTAGGAATATGCCCACCAAGAATCTGATATTTTTCAGGGCTTCGTAGAAATTCAACTACTTCACGAAGTTCATCAACTGCTTCATCTATTCCGGCGACGTCATCAAAGCTGATCCCAAGATCTTCCTGGGCGTACATTTTTCCTCGGCTGCGACCGAATGCCATTGGGCTTCCAGCTCCTCCTAGGCGACGCACCATCAGAAAGAATCCCAAAGCCAATAATCCAGTTAACACCAGCATTGGCATCCAGTTTCGCCACGGGCTAGGTGGATCTTCATATCGATAATCAACTTTATTCAGGTCGAGTATCTTCGACAGCTGTCCTTCGGAATTCTCACTCGGGAGTTTGGCTGTCCGAAATCGTAATTTTTCACCTTGGGTGTTTCCCCCGGCCGTCAGTCGACCATCATCAATCGGTCGCAGACCTCCTCGTCCATTGCCACCTGGGAGAGGCACCTTTCGAAGCGTTCCGGTTACCTCGAACGCACCGATAACAACATCATCGATCGAACAGAATCGTGAAACGAGTGGAGATCCTTTTGCTGTTTCACCCGTGACAACTTCTACGAATCGTGGTGATCCTGACTGATCTTCTTCTTCACCTGCAGCACGAATAAGCCTCTCTAAGTCGGTGTAGCTCAGTTGGACTTCCTGGCCGTTGCTAAAAAGGCTAGCCGCAAAAAGACCAGCAACTGCCACTGCAATCAGGGACCAGATGAGATTTGAGCCACCGAAAACCTGTTTCCGATCGCCAGAACGCCTTCCGGGATCTTTTTCATTATTTTGTTGATTCATAGACGAAATGTCGCAATCGTTTCTTTATTTAAAGAGGCAACACTGCAATCCNTCTATAGTAGGCTCGAAAGAAGCCCGCGACAAATGACCTGCATGGCATCCGACGAGCGGAGTGCGTAAACTAGATTTCTGCGTATTTTGGCATGTTTTCATCGTTTCCCAGATTGACCCGTCCATGATGTTACCCGACCGCACTGTGGCTTCTGCCACTTCAATAGCTGTTTCGGGTGAGGAAGTCAGGAGCGAGCATGCGGCCGATCATCAAATGTCCATAGACTCCGCTCCTCTTCGTGTTGCGGTTCTGGGTTCGACAGGAAGTATTGGCAAGAATACTCTTGAAGTTATTGCTGCCTCGGAGGGTCGCTTCAAGGTACACCTGCTGTGTGGGCACCGCAGCATTGATGTTCTCGTTGAACAGGCTCAGGCATGTCGGCCTCGCTGGGTCGTTGTGACTGATTCTGCTGCTGCGGCATCACTCGGATCAGGGGCGTTGCCCAAAGGAACAGAACTCGTCGTCGGTCCAGAACGTCTTGAAGAACTGCTAACTGGTCCAGAGATTGATCGCGTTGTTTCAGCTATCGTGGGGGCTGCTGGTTTACGGAGTACCTGGTCAGCACTTGCAGCAGGAAAGACGGTAGCGCTTGCCAACAAGGAGACGTTGGTTACAGCCGGGCCTTTGGTGACACAGTTGGCTGCGCGTTCTGGTGCCACGATCGTTCCGGTAGATAGTGAGCATTCTGCAATCCATCAAGCCTTGCGGAGTGGTCGTCGACAGGAATTGCAGCGAGTTGTTCTGACCGCCAGCGGAGGACCTTTTCGAACNCATACGAAAGAACAGATTGCTGAGGTNACACCAGAGCAAGCGCTCAAACATCCGACATGGTCAATGGGTCCAAAGATTACCATTGATTCGGCAACCATGATGAACAAGGCACTGGAATTGATTGAGGCCCGCTGGCTCTTTGATCTTCGAGCAGACCAATTGGGTGTAGTTGTCCATCCACAATCAATAATTCATTCTTTTGTTGAATTTGTTGATGGTTCGGTCATCGCCCAGATTGGGCCACCAGATATGAAACTGCCAATCCAGTATGCGCTTGCGTATCCGGAAAGGTACGATGGACCAGCTCGGCGTTTCGATTTTGGTGTCGCACAACAACTGGAACTGAGTCCCCCTGACCTTGAACGTTTTCCGGCAGTTCGTCTCGGCTATGATGTTGCAGCTCGGGGTGGTACAGCTGGCGTGGTTTTGAATGCTGTAAACGAGGAGGCAGTTCAGGCATTCCTCAATGGTGTGGTGCGGTTTCCACAGATTGCTGAATTGTGTGAGCGAGCAGTGTC